>JAJYOH010000424.1 GCA_021796315.1 Chloroflexota bacterium | reverse complement strand
AAGCGCTTCCAGCACGATAAGCGCTTTTTGACTGGCGGTGAAACGTCGTCTCTTGGGCATGGTGTCTCCAAAATCTACACCTTAATTATGCCCGTTTTCGTGTCTAAATTTCCTTATCCACTATAAACCCTGCGCAAAAGTTTGTTTCTATTATGAAGGTGAAAAAATATGTCAATTCGTGTGAGTCTTGCAGGCGCAACGGGATGGGCAGGTTCGGCCCTAGCCATTGCTATTTCAAAATCTAGCGATATTAGTCTTGTATCTGCGGTATCACGCACTCATGCCCAGCGCAATTTGGGTGATGTGCTGGGTGAACCTCTCCTAAAATGCCCAATCTACGCAACGGCACAAGAAGCATTATCTCATCCTTGCGATGTGTTTTTTGAATTCACAAAACCCGATATTGCCAAATCAAATGTATTGACGGCTTTACAGCATGGGGCGCATGTTGTTATTGGCACATCAGGGTTAACAGAAGCAGATTATGCCGAAATTGCAACAGCCGCTGAAAAGCATCAAAAGGCAGTTCTTGCAGTTGGAAATTTTGCTCTCACTGTTGTCTTGCTGCAAAAGTTTGCCGAAATTGCCGCCAGATATATTCCGCAATGGGAAATTATTGATTATGCAAGTGACAATAAAAGAGACACACCTAGCGGGACGGTTCGTGAATTGGCTTACAGATTGTCCACTGTTCGTCCGTCAGAACTCACTGTTCCCCTAGAGCAAACTCAAGGCGTTGTGGAGACACGTGGCGCACGTATGAATGATTCGCAAGTTCACTCTATTCGACTGCCGAGTTATACTATTTCAGCAGAAATTATTTTCGGTATGCCAGACCAAAAACTTACTATTCGTCATGACTCTGGCAGTAGCGCCCAACCCTATGTAGATGGGGCTTTATTAGCAATTCGGAAAGTCAATAGGTTAATCGGTTTACATCGTGGGCTTGACAATGTTCTTGATTTATAAAGTTCGCCTTTTGGCAATGTTGCTTTTTATACGCCAATGAGTCTTGCGTTCCAGCAGGTTGCCCAACAAAGCATGTAGTGAGAGTGTGTAAAATATAGGGAGATCGGGTAACGACCAATGTTAATGGGATTGGTGTCAAAAGGCTCTGCTTAAAAGAAAGGGATTAAGTATAAAACTGCGCCGCTTATTACCGATTATTCTGTGCGTCTATTTTGCAACTTCCTGCAACCCCAATGTAGCGTCTGCTCCGAATCCAACAGCCACGGCGACTAGCACGCCTCTTGCGATGGCAACTAATACACCCGATCCGCTGGTTGCCCAACAGGCCGCGATGATGTATGAGCAAGATTTTGAGAGCGGTATTCCCTCCGGCATCCTCATCTGGAGTAAATGGAATGTGCAAGTCGATGATTCCGGAAATCATGTCTTTTGCAATACTCTTTCGGATACCTATACAGGTGGCTGGTTTGGACGAGAAACCTGGGGTGATTATGCCGTTGAGATGAAAGTTAAATTTATAGACTACAAACCTGATCAGCAGAATGTATCTGTAGATGTTCGAGAAAACAATTCATTCACAGAAAAATATTCTGGCAGCTTATATTACGATACCGCAGAACTTAGTTACGGGATGCCTTTCCTTCGCATGGGATTAAAACCGCTAAACCCGTTTTTAACGGAGGGAAACACTTGGTATACATTGCGGGTTGAAGCCGCAGGAAATCTTATCAAATATTACTTAAACCAAAAATATATTGCACAGAAAACGGATGACCATCGCCAACAAGGCATCGCAGGATTTAGTGTGTCACCACAAACCAAGATATGCATTGACGACATTCGCGTCTGGGCGCTTGCAAAAGACGGGTCGATCGCTCAACCGCCGACCCAGTTACCTGTATCGGTAAGCAACACTAATAAGACAATCGCTGAACGGCTTGATTCACACAAATTTCCCAAGTTGCTTTATCAAAATTGGCTTCCATCTCCATCCGATGACTCTTTAAGTCAAGCATTTTACTGGGACATTATTGTCTTAAACGTCGATACAATAACAGCAAAACCTTATATTCTTGGCGCATTAGGAACGATTCGGCAAAGTAATCCTAACGCAGTCATACTGATTTATTTTTCCGCAGCAGACATTCTTCCAAACGATCCAAATTATATTCTCAGCACATTTAGATCCCAGTTAAAACCGGAATGGTACATGCAGGATGTCCACGGTAAGCTCTATCACCTATTCCCTGTACCTGAGGAAGGCACCTGGACTCCGATGTTCAATCTGTCAACTGACATCAATAGTTTTATGCCAAACTTTCTTGCCAATAATGTAATGAAAACGGGACAAGTTGACGGTATATTCTTTGATTGGATCCATGAAGTTTGGTCGGGGCTCAAATATCGCACAGATAATCCGCCAAATGGCCAGATGGATATCAATGGCGATAGAATTGCCGACTCCGCTGAATTGATTAATACGATGATGGACGAGGGGACGAGAAAGATGCTAAGTGAAAGTCAAAGGGTGTTTCCAGTTGGATCGTTAATTATCGGGAGCAGCGGGTTTGATGGCGGCCCGTTGGCGGTTGGCGATAATGCAAAAACCGACGATACCTATCTAAATCTTCTTAACGGTCGAATGCTCGAAGCATTTCTATCAAATACAGACACCAGCTGGCTCGAGACGATGCGTGCTGCTGTTTTGGAGGATCAAGCCTCTATAGAACCAAGGGTGGCAATGTTCGATGCACAAGGAACTGAGGATGGCTTTGATCATTTACGTTACACCCTGGCTTCTGCGTTGATGTTAGACGGATATTTTGCAATGCACGATGTGGAAACATGGTTCAATGCTCCGCCCTTAAAGGCAAGTTGGTGGTACGATGAATATTCGGTAGATATCAAAACTGGGCGTGCAGTTCAATCACTCAATGCGAAGGGTTATCTCGGATTACCACTAATAGATGCATACAATGTGGACAATAAAGAGGAGATGCTGAAAACGTTACTCCTTAATAACGACCCCAGGGCGGAGTTCAACGTCTGGCGCCGTGACTTCCAAAACGGTATCGTGTTGGTAAATCCTTCCGGTAATAAAAAGACCATCGATTTACATGGCACGTACCGAAAAATCCTAGGCGTAAAAGACCCTAAATTCAACGACGGATCAACCGTAACCGAAATTACCTTGCTTCCTCAAAGCGGCATTATCCTCCTAAATATGCCGTAGGCATCAACGGTTAGAGCAGTACTCTTATAAGGTGCGAGTTGAAGGTTCGAATCCTTTCCGCCCCACACAACAAAAATGGGACAGCAGATTATTTGCTGTCCCATTGAATTCATAATATAACATGTTGTCTTGCCAGTGCAGCATTAAATACTTACAATTGAAACATCCAACAGGAAGTGGAGTAAAGAATTAAGAAATGGCGATTCGTTTTAAGGCTTACTTTGAAATCATCCGCAAGAATTGGCTGCGAATTATTTTAACGCTGCTCGGCGTGACCCTTGCATTATTTTGTCTATCCTATCTGGCGCTCTATTTATTGCAGGATGGTCACATCCACCTGAAACAGCGGGTGTTTTTGGATGATGTTTACTTTGACATGTGGAAGCATCTGATACATTTAGATGTAACAGCTGACAAAAAAGCAATCGGGCCGGAGGCATTTATAGTAAACGGCAAAATCATTTCCTACTTTCTGCCTTTTCCAGCACTGGTGCGCGGCATCCTTTCGATATTTCATCTTGGCACTTATCCGGTTTTGTCAATGCTGATCGGATTTTTAGTATTCGTTATCTATTCAGAAAAAATTTTCCTTTTGGCGTTGAAAATCGTTTTACCTGAATCCAAAATTAACCCATTCATAAAATTCACCTGGCTCATTTTGATCGCTTTCGGATCCCCGTTCTTATCCGTTATGGAGAATTCAAGTACATATTGGGAGGCGATTGTCTGGGCAGCCGCCATGTATATGATCTGTTTGTATTCAAGTATGGCGATCCTTTCCAAGCCCAGGAATATAAGCCGACTCATCATTTTCGGCCTGGTCTGCGGCTTGACGCTTTTCACCAGGCCGACATTTACAGTCGGCGCGTCTTTGGTCTTTGGATTGACGATTGCGATGCTCTTCGTGAATTTATTGAAGCCGGGCAACAGCAGCACAAATGTCCAGCGTCCTGTTTATCGTCCAAATGAACTGATTGGCGTACTGGTCATCTTTGTTGTCTTCGGAGTCTTGTTGGGCGCGTTGAATTTTGCCAGATGGGGAAATGCTTTTGAATTTCAACCGTTAAATAAGAATGTACAATATATGGGAAATTCAAGAGCAACGAATTTCGACAAATATGGAGCCTTGCGGCTCGACAGAATTCCGCAAAACATATCTTATTATTTTTTCCCTTCAAAAGACAACTTTAGCAGCGAAAGCCCGTTCATACAGGCGGGCCACACGAATTATTTTGCCGGGTTCGCAAAGAATTTTGATTATCTCGAACCTACGCTTCCCATTCCGATCGTACTTCCCGTTTACTTCCTGCTTACGATTTTCGGCCTGGTTGTTTTTATTCGGAATGTGGTTCTATCATTCCGTAAAAACAATCACTCCCTCTTTCCACTTTCTTTATTGCCAGCCGCAATGTCCGCCCTTGTTCCAGGGATTCTTTTGCTGCCGTATACGGCTGAGGTGATGAGGTACGCAGGCGATTTTACTCCGGGAATTATGTTTTTTCAATTTATGCAATCGTAAGCATCCTCGGACGCTCGTGCCCGGCCAATCTTCAAAAACAAAACGAAAGAAGATCAACGGTGATCTTGAATGTAGTAGTCATTGGAATGTTATTGTTTATATCGCTCTACATGACGACAGCCGGATTGCTGATCCAAAGACAATATTTTTCCAAACCATGGCCCGCGTCAAGTCAGAGCAATATAGTGAGCAGTTTTCCGGCATTATTCTCCCAATTTACTAACCCGCTCCCATAACCATTGTTCATGATAAATCAAATGAGACAGCAGGTAACTTGCTGTCCCATCATATTTAATAAAGTAAGGGCGGAGCGTTGCTCCGCCCTTACAAAATTTATTTCGTCGGTGCAACTCTTAATCGTCGCGCCAGGAAGATCACTGCGATCAGAGCCATGCCCATGAAGACCAAACCGGGTGCGCCGTATTGATCGGCGAAGCCGGTGCCGGGCAAGGCGGTAGAGGTCGGCACGTGGGTTAGTTGCGCCAGCGCGACCTGGGTCAAAGCCGCGCCAACGGTGGCCGTTGCCGGATCCTGTGTGCTTGTGACGGAGAGCGTGGCCGATGGAAGAGGCTGAGCTACCAGCGGAGTCACGGTCGGCGTGACCGTTGCAGTCGGAAAGGATAACGCTTGTGCGGTGGCAGTCAAGGCCTGCGCCACTTGCGCGTTCTGAATCGCTTGCGCGGTCGCGTTGGCTTGCGCGTTCCCTTTATTGGGCAGAATTTTAAGGAAATAATAACCCGCCAGACAAGCGAGTGAAATCAACACAATGCCGCCCAGAATACCAGCCGCGATCAGAAAGGTGCGGTTGCTATTTTCTTCCGGGGGCGGAGCATCAAA
>JAJYOH010000423.1 GCA_021796315.1 Chloroflexota bacterium | reverse complement strand
CTGCCATCGTCTTACCTTTTTATATCTTTTTCAACCGCTCGGAAATTTCAAGCAGATGTTCCCAGCCGTGTTCCAACATGCGCCGCATACATCTGCGAGCCGACCATATCACCTGGCCGTGCGGGACCAACTGTTTGCGTTCAGCATCGGATAGCACAGCCAGCCGGGAGTTGGCAATATCCCAAAGTCCGGACAGGGTCAAAGGCAAAGAATCCGGCCCTTCCTTCTGCACGGCCTTGAGAGCCTGTGAGAGTCCGTCCACATTGCCGACAAGGTATCGCAAATAAACAACATGCGACTCAGCCATGTGCTCGAGGATGTCATAGATCGAACGGCCCCCGCCTTTTGGTTCGATAAGCATTTGCTCCTGGGTCACATCGCGGATCAATTCCAACAGATCAATTTGCATCCAGGCCAGGCGCTGAAGATTAATGATCTTATCTTGCGTCGAAAGCGTTTTGAAGTCGGGAGCGAGACCTGGCGTCGGATCACCGTTACCCAGCCACGCGCCCTTCGTCACGTGGACAGCCACAACCGTGTTGATTGCGCCACTGGGTCGGACTGCTTCGCCATGCGCCTGCAGGAAACGCAGATACGTTCTTATCGCCTCCGGCGTAGACTCCAGAGCGGCTTCCGTGGTTGGACCTTGGGCAATACATCCCAGCAGATCCAGCACATGCACCATGGTCTTCTTATGTTTCGGGCCAGATTCAAGATATAGCGAATATTTCGTCATATTTTTTAGCCGCTTATGGCGTAGGCTTCTTTCAACCAGCCGACCAACACCGGGTCAACATCGTCGGGCGATGTGAGTTTGACTTCCTGATGAAAGCGATTGGCAGACACTTGCTCCGATTTGGCGATGCGCGCGTGTTTGATCGGCGCGGCGGACTTGATGTTCAAGACCAATGTGGTTTTTCTGGTCACCACGCCCGCAAACGCAGACTTGTTGACCAGATGGATGGAAGTCTTCTTTGGCTCTTCAATTACCGGTCCAAACTTGTGAGATTCGGCCAGAATCCGCACATAAATGGCTTTCACGACCGGTTCTTTGCCTGCAAAGTGGTCAGAAACTTTGAATTCACCAGACATGATACCATCCTCTCATATTGAAAGCAATTTTCCGGGTTCGATCTTTTCTTTTTCCTGCCCTTTTCGCAGAATCCACGCGTCGCCGCGCACAAGAAAGCTTTTCCGTCCATCCACTTTTATATATGTTCCATCGCTCATTATGATAACCGGGTTATCGTGGAAAAAATGATAATCTGACAGCCATTCATCATGAACAGACTGTCCATAGGCGTCTTTGGCATAATGTGCAAAAAAGTTGAAAGGAACCAGATTCAGGCCAGCAAAATATGATGTCTCAACCGTATTCAAATCGTTAGCTGTAAGGATATTAGGGCCGCATAAAATCATCCCTGCGCTGAATGCGACCAGCGGCAAACCGGCCTGAACCTTCTTGCGCAGATAAGGCATGAACTTGCTAATATGCAGACGGTGATTCAGTAAAAAAGTATTTCCACCAGGAATATAAACCAGCGAGGCGAGACGCAAGATATCCTCCATCTCGTTTAGAGTCATTAACTCTACATTGATCATCTCAAGACGCGCCAGGCCTTGAAATGATTTTTGATTATCATCCAGCCACTTCTCGGCATAAAGAGATGCCAGCGGCATGTACGCGATCGTGGCGTTGGACCTGCCTTCCAAATAAGGACGGCTGGCTTCTATTACATAGCGAATATCATTTTCACCAGGGGAAGAAAAAAGATGTAGTTCCATAATTATTTTTTGTGGGATTCCAATGCTGTCAAAATTTTTCCTCGCAAGTTTTCCTGCACTTTATCCCAACTTTGACTCGCATCTACCACAATCCATCTCTTTGGTTCGACCTTCACCATTTCCAAATATCCTGTGCGCACGCGGCGATGAAATTCCACTGTGTAGGCGTCGAGGCGATTCCACTCCGCACCATTTTGGGTCTTACGTTCCAATCCAACCTCGACATCCAAATCAAGAAGGATCGTTAAGTCCGGTGTCAATCCGCCTGTGGCATATTTGACCAGCAAACGAATTTCCTCCAAATTTTGTTGATGCCCGTAACCCTGATAAGCAATGGTTGAATCATAATAGCGATCCGAGATAACAATCTCGCCTGCGGCCAAACGCGGCTTGATGACCTGTTCCACGATTTGCGCGCGCGCCGCCTGGTAGAGCAAGGTCTCTGTGCGAGCATGCATCTCGGCATTCTTCAGGTTGTGCAGGATGTCTCGGATCTGCTCACTGATGGATGTCCCGCCCGGCTCGCGCGTGGTGAAAACTTTATGCCCCTGCGCCGTCAACCAGTCAGCGAGGGGTTTGATGTGCGATGTTTTTCCGGAGCCTTCCGGGCCTTCAAGGGTGATGAACATGGTTTATGAATTCCAATAAAATTGAAGGGATAATTTCTAATTATACGTTCATATTGGATTTAATTCCCCTGTCATTTTCAGATACTAAAATAGGAACTTGTAAAGCTTAGAGACTTTACATGGAGGTCCAAATGACTGTAAAACGAATTCTCTATATAATGCTGATCGTGGTTGTCGCAGGTATTTCTGCGCTCGCCGGAGCTGTTGGAGGCGGAATAGGTGTATATCAGGCAATACGACAGCAACCCAGCAATCTGCCGGCGCCCATCCAGGCGGCGCTGCCTGCCAGCAACACAAACCCTGCTCAAACCCTCACCATCAACACAACTGATATCCAGACTACCATTACTCAGGCTGTGAAAAAGGTCGGCCCCACCGTTGTGACTGTGGTCGGCAGCATCCCGGGACAAACCACTTTCTTCGGAACGACCGGCGACCAGACTGTCAGCGGAAGCGGCATCTTTATTTCAGGCCAGGGCTACGTTCTCACCAATAACCACGTGGTGGAAGGAACGCAAGGTGTAAACATCATCCTGTCTGATGGGACACAGGAAAAGGCCACAATTGTAGGAACTGATCCCTATTCCGACATCGCCGTTTTGAAAGCCGATGGTAAAGTTCCGGCAGTTGCAACGCTTGGAAATTCAGATGTGCTTCAACCGGGCGAATCTGTGATCGCTATCGGTTCGCCGCTCGGTGACTTTAAGAATACGGTGACGGTTGGCGTGGTCAGCGCGACGGGACGCTCGCTTGACACCGGAAAAGGCTACCAAATCGAGGGCCTGATCCAGACCGACGCGGCCATCAACCAGGGAAATTCCGGCGGACCATTGGTCGACCTTGCTGGCGAAGTGATCGGCATCAACACCTTGATTGTTCGCAACACCGGAACTGGATCAGTAGCCGAAGGCTTGGGATTTTCCATCCCGATCGACACTGCACAGGCAGTAGCCCAGCAGATCATTCAAAAGGGATATTTCTCACATCCGTATCTTGGAATCGGATATCAACCCATCACACCTGATATCGCCGCCGCCTATAATTTGCCCGTTCAATGGGGCGCTTATGTAACCAAAGTGGCGGCTGGCAGCCCGGCAGAAACAGCCGGTATTCAACAAGGTGACATGATTACCCTGATTGACAGTGTGCCCCTAGATGCAACCCATTCCTATCTCAACACGCTTTTCACACACAAGGCTGGAGATCAAATCACAGTGGGCATTTCGAGGAACGGAAAAGATATGCAGGTTCAGGTGACGCTCGGAGAAGCGCCGCATAATTAACGCTATAATGATTTAAAAATAACGATGGACGAGATGGTGAATTATCTTGTCCATCGTTATTTGTTTTTATACATGTAGGGGCGGATCGCGATCCGCCCCTACTATCATTCTCTGAAAATTCTCACATGCCTTCTTGGTTCTTTTCCGTAAGAATGAGAAACCAATTCGGCTTGTCTTGCCATTTCGTGTTGCAATCTTCGCACCAGCGATGAACTCGGCGGCAGGTCAACCCAGCGCTCGCCGTTGAGCACCGCCGCAATCGCCGCTTGCATTTGCGACTTTACATCGTCCAATTCGCCGCCAGTCGCCGGTTGCTCACCGGGCAGATTGAACAGGTCGCTCAGGAACTGTTCCACCTGTCCGACCGAATTGGCGCGCAAAACATAGATCGGCATGCCGCGATGTTCGGCGTCCACAATCGTTTGCTGACGATCACGATAATGTCCCTTCAACGTCACCAGCGCGTTGGCCTCGCCCGCATCTTTAACGATAATGGCGGGCACGCCCAATCTTTTCGCGGCTTGCATCAGGCGATTTCTCGCCACGCCGTACGGATAAATTTTGATGGGCTGTAACGTGCCGCCTGGAGCGGGTTCAAGGCGTGGGGTCACAACTGGTACATCGGGAGCCGCGACCGGCCCACGTCCGCGACGAGGCGCTTTCGGTTCCTGCGCGTCGACTCTGGATGATGAAACGGGCGCGGCTTTCTCGATCTGAATCCTGCCCTCAACATCCCGCATCCGAATTTCAGGTTGAAGCGGATAACCGCGCAGCAACGCGTCCACCGAGGACATGATATCTTGATGTACCGCGAAACGGTCGCGGGTTTGGATCTCGATCAGCACATCGAAGGTGGGCGGGGCGCGTCTTTCGAGGACCGTTTTCTGGGTGCCGCGTCGACGGGCTTCCTCGTCCGATAGCGTAACCGCTTCGATGCCGCCGACCAGATCGCTCAAAGTTGGGTTGAGCAAAAGATTATCGAGGGTCTGTCCGTGCGCCGTGCCGATCAGCTGCACGCCGCGCTCAGCGATGGTGCGCGCCGCGGCGGCTTCAAGCTCGCGCCCGATCTCGTCAATGACGATGACTTCGGGGTTGTGATTTTCAACAGCCTCGATCATCACTTCATGTTGAAGCATCGGCTCGCGCACCTGCATTCTGCGCGCCTTGCCGACGGCGGGATGCGGCACATCGCCATCGCCGCCGATCTCGTTGGATGTATCCACGACAACGACGCGCTTCTTTTCGGCGAGAATGCGGGCGGCCTCGCGCAAAAGCGTGGTCTTGCCCACACCCGGACGTCCGAGGATAAGCACAGATTTTCCTGACTCGATAATGTCCTGGATGATGTCCACCGTGCCGTAGACGGCGCGCCCAACGCGCAACGTGAGTCCGACCACCGCGCCGCGCCGATTGCGAATGGCGGAAATTCTATGCAGTGTGCGCTCGATGCCTGCGCGATTATCTGCATCGAACTCGCCCGTGCGCTCATCCACGTAATCTATTTCGGCGCGCGTGATTTCCTTTTCCTGCAAAACGATTTCCTCTTCGACAAAGCGTGCCGTCGGGACACGTCCAAGATCGAGGATGATCTCGAGCAATTTTTCGCTGTTGTTGGCCTTTTCGACCGCGTGGCGAATGTTGATGGGAAGAACGTCCAACAGGGCGTCCAGGTCGTCTGTAATTCGATGTTGAGTCATGGTTTATTTTTTCGTAAACAGGTAATTGTAACAAGGGGGATTTTTCTACATGCGCCGTCTGCTTCCCGCGAACGGACGGCTTACGGAAACTCAATTGTGAATGACCATGTCGGCATACCTGCCTAGCGTTTATTTTTTATTGTGTCTCAAAAAGAAGGGGGAAGTGGG
>JAJYOH010000422.1 GCA_021796315.1 Chloroflexota bacterium | reverse complement strand
ACGATCTGCGACATTTGCGGCACGAAGATGACCGCATTGAAATGGCCGATGACTTCGTTCATCTGCTTCTTCACGCCATCCAGCAAAATTTCCTTGCGAAGGCGCTGACCATTGATGCCGGTCGGCTCAAGAATGAGGCGGGCTTCGATGCGGTGTTTTTTTGCGCTGCGTTCATAATCCGCGACGATGCGCGCCACCGCCAGTGAATTTTTTGCTTCGTGAAAGTTGACCAGTTGACGGTCATTGTGGGTCTGAAATGATGTGAAGGATGCCAAAAAATAAATGGCTTCGAGCACGCTGGTCTTGCCTTGTGCGTTGTCTCCCATTAGCAAAACGACCCGCCGGGGTACGTTCATATCCAGGCGGGCAAAGTTGCGAAAATTGGTGAGCGAGATGTGCTTCAAAAACATGGCGATAATCAAGCCATCTTTCTTCTTTCTTCTTTTATCTTGTATCTTCTCAGGACAGATGACAGCAGAAAGAAGTAGCGCTACGCTCCTTCAACTTCTTCGTCGGGGGACGGTTTCCAGACTTTCGTGGCGCGGTCTGGATAGACGACGCCATCCAGGTGATCGATCTCATGCTGAAAGATGCGCGCCAGCCAGCCTTCAGCCTTGAGCTTGGTCGGCTGCCCGCGCCGGTTGAGGGCTTTGAGCCGAACTGCCGAGTGTCGCTCGACTTCGCCAACCAGACCAGGAATGGAAAGACAGCCTTCCACGCCTGTTTCTTTTTCTTCAGAGACTTTGACGATCTCTGGATTGATCATTACATACAGTTTTTTGGGGAGTTCGATGATCTTGCCGTTTTCGTCCTCTTCCTCTTCGCCGTATTCGACGACGATCAAGCGGTCCGAGATGCCTATCTGCGGTGCAGCCAGGCCAACACCGGGCGCAGCGCGCATTGTTTCGATCATGTCGTCAATTAATACCTGTAAATTGTCGTCAATTTTGGAGACCGGATGCGCTTTGCGGCGCAGGACCGGGTCGGGTAAAGTTACGATTGTTCTTAATGCCATGAATAACCTCAAAAGTTTTTCGCCTGATTTTACCCGCTTTTCGTGTCAGGCTTTGGATGGTTCAATTCATCTTGGAACTCCTCGGCATTTTCGTGATACGCCGCAAGCCACTCGGCCATGTGCTCGCGTTCATCGGTGATCCGGCCCTCTTCCTGTTTGGCCTTACGAGCAATCCGCCGATTATCAATATCCAGTTGAACCGCGGTGGGATTATATACATCTTCAAACGACAGCCGCGAGCCGCCGACCGTAATGTATACCGTTCCGTAATTGAAGATGTGGCCCAGGATGCCCAATCTCTCTGACGCGGTGGCCAGGATATGTTCCAACGGCGCAGCCTTGCGTTCCTCCGTGCCGAACGGCTTTTTATCTATGTCAATGATTTGATCGTCGGTTACCTGAAAAATATCATTGCTCCAATCAAGATACTGATAAATCAACCTCCAGAGAGGATAGGCAAAGACAAAGAACAAGCTGACGAAAAGGATATCCACGCCCACCCTTCCACCTCTAAACCAGATAAAAGCCCGTATGCCCATACCAATAACGAAAAGCAGGCAAACAAATGCAGGCAGAAAAATGTTCCTGATCAGCACAAAGATATGCTTGCGATATGTGACCGTATCCCCGCTCTCGAAGCGGACTTTGAAAATCTTGGAATTTTGGAAAAGCTTTGCCACGATAATTGCGCCCCAACCGGGTTTGTAAAGCATGGGGACGGGAGCTTTCTCGGGCTGTTTTTCGGTTTTCTCACCCACTTGAACCGTAAGTCCCAATTTTCTCCGAATCGCATTCCGGATCGCCTCCTTCTCCGCCGCCGAAGCGACATGTTTACTGCGGCTCCATTGCTCCTCGACCATGTGGGAGGCCTGATAAGGATGAGCCACATGTTTGAAGGGAATCTTGCCGACAAATGTACGCACCACCACATCCCCATAATCGAGCAGACGGCCCGTAAAATCCGTTTCGACGCCCACGGAAAGTATCGTGCTCAGCGGCGCTTCCTGCCGGCTGTCATAAATCCCAACCACTTTCTCGAGCCAGACCACACGCTGGTTCGTAACAATATAATAATCGTTACCCCAATCAATTCCGCGCCAAATCGTCCAGCCGACCATGCCAACAAAAAGAAGCGCGCCTCCGACTCCCGCCATCCACGAATGAACCAAGATACCCCATCCGGCAATACCCAGGGCCGCCAGACACAAGAACATAGGCAGCGCCAGGGCATCAATCAATAAGGTATAGTGTTTTCGGGCTACGAAATATACGACCTCGTCATTCCTCAACCAATTAAAGCGAAGCGCTCTTGCCAGCCTGCGGCTCTCAATCGAAATTTCAAAGGCAGTTTTTAGTTTCGGAAAGCGCCTGATGAGATCGTTAAATTCCTTGCGGGAGATGAAGAATAAAGCCGTTTTTTCAGCCGCCTTGATGGTCTCCGTACGCTTGTGGTTGACGAAGAGGGCCTCTTCCCCAAAATAATCCCCACCCCCCAGTGAAGCCAGCTCTACTTTTTCCCTGCCGCGCATCTGCGTCAGGCTCACCTTACCCTGGTAAATAATGTAGAAACGCTCCGCCGCCGAACCCTCTGCAAATATTTCCTGTCCGCCATTCAAAACATCCTCTTTCAATAGTTCAGCAATAAAGGTTAGACTTTCATCCGTTAAGTCGCGGAAGAGGTGGATTCGACGAAGATAAGCAACGCGTGCAGGAATAGCAATCATGGTTTTATTCTATCAAATTTCACGGACGATGGTGCAGCCAAAGGCAGGAGTCTCCGTCAGCGCGGGTGAATGCCCCTCCAGCAGGGCTTCCACCGCCTCGTCCAGAAAGAAGCGGCTGGGCGTGCGCTGGCGAAACGTCACGTCATCAACGGATCCGCGATACCGCAGGATTCCGTCGCGGTCGATCACGAAAATATGCGGCGTGGTTTGCGCCTCGAACAAACTTGTGACGACTTGCTGCGCGTCGATCAGGACGATGGGCAGGCGGCGTGCTTTAGCAGCCTGCGCCACGCTTTGGATTGACTCGCTTCGATTCGCGGCGATGGACAACATGACCACATCATCGCGCCATTGCGCGAACATTGCCAGGATGGCGCGGTCGGTGCGTTCGGAATGCAGACACTCGCACGACCAGAAGTTGACGATAACGATCTTGCCGTGATAATCGCTCAGACGATGTTTCTTTGCATCGAGATCAGACAATTCAAAATCGGGAGCGGGCTGGTTGATTTCCACACCGAGATTATATCGTGATGCCATGATAAAATCCCGTCCATGGTCAACAAACAAACCGCTTTGGTCAACAAACAAACCACCTTGAAAAAATGGCAATTCTGGCTTGGCATTCTCATTAGCGTAGTCTTCATCTGGCTTGCTCTGCGCGGTCTGCGTCTTGATCAGTTTTGGAGCGCGGTTAGATCGGCAAACTACTGGTGGCTGATCCCTGGCATCGGTGTATATTTTATTGCTGTGTGGGCGCGGGCCTGGAGATGGCATTATCTGCTCAAACCTGTCAAGGAAATCCCAACCAACACCATGTTTCCCATCACGGCCATCGGCTATATGGGAAATAATATCTACCCGGCGCGCGCGGGCGAAGTCTTGCGAGCTGTGATCTTGAAGCGCAGGGAAGGCGTGTCCGTTTCTGCTTCGCTGGCAACCATCATTGTCGAGCGCATCTTCGATGGCGTGGTGATGCTGTCTTTTGTGTTCATCAATTTGCCGGAACTCACCAAACTGACGGGCGCTTCGGGCTTTGTCGGCAACATTCAGCAGGTGACAGTGATCGGCACAGGTGTCTTTCTCGGCGCGTTGGGAATCTTTTTGCTGGCAGCCATGTTTCCACATTCGGCGGCAAAAATTGGGGAATGGTTAATTGTTCGTCTCCTGCCTGAACGACTGCGCGAAAACATATTGGGAATCATGCACAAGTTTTTGGAAGGTCTCGCTTCTTTGCGTTCGCCCACCAATGTGTTGATGGTCTTTTTCACATCGGTCATCATCTGGCTTCTTGAGACCGGTAAATACTGGTTCGTGATGCACGCATTCAATTTCAATGTCTCGTTCTTCGCGCTGATGCTGATGAACGGCATCGTGAATCTCGCCACAACGATACCGTCCGCGCCGGGGTATATCGGCACATTTGACGCACCGGGCATTGCCGTGCTGACAGCTTACGGCGTAAACCAGGCCACCGCAGCAGGATACACACTTACTTTGCATGTTGCACTTTGGCTTCCCATCACGCTGCTGGGCGCATACTTCCTGGCGCATGAGGGAATCAAGTGGAGCGATTCACTTCGTGAAGAAACAAGTTGATTCACCACAAAGGCACAAAGAACACGAAGAATCCTTTGTGATCACAAAGAAAACTTTGTGCGTTTTGTGTCTTCGTGGTAAAAAGGATTCTCAATGAAAATCGCAATCATCGGCGCGGGGTTTGGCGGCATGGCCGCCGCGTACGATCTACATAAAGCCGGGCACGATGTCACCATTTTTGAATCAGCGGAATATGTCGGCGGGCTGGCTTCGGGTTTCAAGGAGCCGCATTGGGATTGGTCGGTCGAGAAGTTCTATCATCACTGGTTCCAGTCGGATAAATCCATGCTGGGCTTGATCCACGAATTGGGCTGGGACAACAAGGTTATTTTTCCACGGCCATTGACGGTGATGTACGACAAGGGCAAATTCTATCCATTCGACTCAATTCTCAAAGCGCTTCTTTTCCCCGGACTTGGATTTGGTCTCGACAAAATCCGCTTCGGATTCGTCGGACTCTTTCTTCGTTTAACCAACAACTGGCAGGCGCTTGAAAAAGTGACGGCTGATTCGTGGATGTTGAAATGGGCGGGCAAAAACGTTTACGAGAAAATGTGGAAGCCATTATTGATTGGGAAGTTCGGGCCATATTACCGTGATGTCAACATGGCCTGGATGTGGGCGCGCATCAAGGCCCGTACGACGCGATTGGGCACGTTCGAAGGCGGCTTTCAGAATTTCGCAAATATGTTTGCAGAGAAACTTCGAGAATCGGGAGCCGAGATTCGGCTGGGGGTGAATGTCAGGTCAATCAAACGGGAGCCGGATAAAGGTCTCGTAATTGAGGCGGGCGCGAAAGAGTCTTTCGACAAAGTGCTGGTCACCACGTCCCCGAATTTGATGACAAAGTTATGTCCCGATCTGCCCAAAGATTATCTCAAGGGTTTGCTTGAACTCAAATCCATGGGAGCGGTGGTAATGACCATGTCGCTCAAACATCGGCTTTCGGAGCAGGGTTATTACTGGTTCAATCTGCCGAAGGAGGCGGGCTTCGCGATGCTGGCGCTGGTGGAACACACGAACTATGTTTCTCCCGAGCATTTTGGCGGGGACCATATCGTTTATGCAGGCGATTACCTGGAATTGGGACACGAATATTTCTCGATGAGCGACGAACAATTATTAGCCCGCTTCATACCCGCATTTAAAAAAATCAATCCAGCCTTCGAGCTGGATTGGGTGAAAAAGGTTTGGGTGTTCAAAACCAATTATGCCCAGCCCGTGCCA
>JAJYOH010000421.1 GCA_021796315.1 Chloroflexota bacterium | reverse complement strand
GGCCGTCGTTAAATTGGCCGACTCTCATCCCATGCTTTTTACCGCCATCGGCGTCCACCCGAACGATGCACTGACGTGGAACGAAGAAACCCGCGACAGCCTGATAAAACTTGCGGCGGCCAGCAAAAAAATCGCCGCCATCGGCGAGATCGGTCTGGATTATTATTGGAACGACGCGCCGCACGATGTCCAACAAAAAATATTGAAAGAACAGCTTGCTCTGGCCGAGGAATTAGATTTGCCGGTCGTAATTCATCTGCGCGAAAAAGGCGATGCCGAGCACGGCGAGTGCGCGTCAGACTTAATGAAAATCCTGGAGAATTGGGCGACCCGCTCAAAGTCCAGAAAAGAGGCGCAGGGCGTCCTGCACTCGTTCAGCGGATCGCTTGAAACGGCGCAACGCGCCATTGATCTGGGGTTCTATATCGGTGTCACCGGACCGGTCACGTTCAAAAATGCAGATAAGAAACGTCAAGTCGTCGCCAGTCTGCCACTGAACAGGCTGCTCATCGAAACCGACGCGCCTTTTCTGGCACCGATTCCGCACCGAGGAAAACGCAACGAACCTGCCTTTGTTTCGCATATTGCTGATAAAATTGCGGAAATCCATTCCCACAGCCCGCAGGAGGTAGCCATGATTACAACTTCAAACGCAGGGCGGCTCTTCTCCTGGGGAGAGACTGTTTGAATAACGTTACGTTCATTTCACCCGTACAAGAACAACTTCAAGTCATTGAAGCCCGCCTGCATTCACAGGCGGACGATCGTCATCCCGATCTGCGCGCCGCTTTCGAACAGATTTTGGCCGCTGGCGGAAAACGCATCCGCCCGACTTTAGGCCTGCTGGTCGGAAACATGCTGGGCGCACCTGAAGAGAAGCTCATTACGCTCGGCGCAGCTGTGGAATTACTGCACACCGCTACGCTGGTCCACGATGATCTGATCGACGGCGCGCTCCTGCGCCGCGGCATGCCGACGCTTAACGCACGTTGGTCGCCTGCCGCCACCGTTTTGACCGGCGATTTCCTTTTCGCCCGCGCCGCCAAGCTTGCCGCCGAGACCGATTACCTGCCGCTGATGAAACTATTTTCAGAAACGCTGGCGGTCATCGTCAACGGCGAATTGACTCAGATGTTTTCGGCGCGCGGGGTCATTAACCGCGAAAATTATTCCCAGCGCATCTATGCCAAGACCGCCTCGCTCTTTGAAATGATCAGCCGCTCTGCGGCCATGGTCAGTCCGGTAGACGAAACCGTAGTTGAATCCATGCGCGTGTTTGGAAACGAAGTCGGGATTGCCTTCCAGATCGTGGACGACATCCTAGACTACACTGGCGAACAAACCGCCATCGGTAAACCAGTCGGCTCCGATTTGCTCAACGGCCTTGTCACACTTCCGGCCATTTACTATGCTGAGTCTCATCCTGATGATAAAGATGTCAAATCCCTGGCCGAGGGTGGATGGGGCAATGAAGAGCACATGGCGCGCCTGGTCAATTCCATCCGCAAGACGGATGCCGTAAAAAAAGCGATGGTCGAAGCCAGCCAGCATGTCGAAAGCGCATTACGCGCCCTTGAAAGATTCGAACCCGGCCCCGAGCGCGAAGCTCTGGAAAACCTGGCAAAGTACATCGTGGATAGAAAAGTTTAAACAGTTGGCAGATTCCCATGGTCAACCCACGTAAACCCTTCCAAATAAATGTCGGCTTCATCATCCATGCAGATATCGGCTTCGCCAGCGAATTTCCGTTTGAATTCGATGAGGTCAAGCTCGAGGACCTTGCGCTCCGCCAATTCAGCGGAGCCGCGCAGGTCGGCCGCACGCCGCAGGGACTTATCCTGACCGGCGCATTTGAAGGCGATACCGATCTCGAATGTGTCAGATGTTTGAAGCCATACAGCCACCATCTCGTCTGGAATTTCACCGAGTTATACTCGTTCAGCCACAAGATCGTGAATGAATCAGACCTGATCATTCCCGATGATGCGCAGATCGATCTGGCCGAAATGTTGCGCGAATACGCCCTGCTCGAAGTGCCCATCAAACCGATCTGCAAACCCGCTTGCAAAGGACTGTGTATCGAATGCGGACAGGACCTCAACCTCGGCGATTGCGGTCACAAACAACCCGAAGACGACTCACCGTTCTCTGTTTTGAAAAAATTGTTATAACCTATTACGCCCAGGAGGGCTTTGTCAGCACAGCAACGAGAATTGGCGCTCGATCTTCTGATGGAAAAAGCTGGCATTCAGGGATACCTGACCGCCGATGATTTCATGGCGGCCTTCCCCGATTCTGCACAAGACAAGGGAGAACTGCGCGTGCTTTTTATTGCATTGCGGCATCCGCACCAGGCAAGAGAGTTGAGGAAATATCTGTAACTTAAGGGGAACACGCGGAGAAATATTTTCGGAGTTAAAGATTTTGTGTACGCACTAATATTTTTCTTTGAGTGAAGCCGCAGGCAGCGTAATGAATCCCTCCTGTTTGTGTCCAATGCGCGTTACATCGCTTGGCCTCTCCATTGCCAGCCAGGCCGTATAAGCCGCCACAAGCGCGTCCAATTGCTCCGGGATATGCACCCGTTCCATCGGTAAAATACCGCGCATCAATTTATGACGCGTGATCTCCTCAAAAAATTCCATCGGGTCTTTAATGCGAACCCCCCGCTCGTAGAGTAAAAGCTCCCGCTGCAAACGCCCCTCCAACGTCGATTTCTGAAGCGGACTCTCGCCGAGTAAAACACAAAAAGCCGCATGTGGATGAGTCTCCAGCCATTGATGCGACGCGCCTTCTTCGGGATAGGATTTGAATCCGACCTTCGACAACTTTTCATACAACGCGAATCCGGCCTGGACCCAGGCCGGGCACAGTGATTCTCTGGCCCCCGTCCCACTGACGGCGATGCCGCACCCGCGCAGTTCATGTTCGGCCACGCGCATTTCCACACCGCGTAACGTATGCGGGGTCAAACTTTGCCTTTCCAGGTTTTTACGAACCAAACCATGATTGACATGCGAGGGCGCATTGACTGCCACCGTCGCCGAAGGCTGGCCGCCCAGAAACGCCATCACGTCTTCCATCTCGCCATCGCCCAGCGCCATCAGATTCAAACTGCGATCCAGCGCGGCATAAGTGAAGGATCTATGTCCCGAGGTTGGATCGATGCCTACAAAAACTGAATCCGTAAAAAGCATAGTAAGATTATCAACTCGAAGGCTAACAATATGAGTGTAGCCGAAAAAGGAAACATATGCAACCAATTCAACGCCGCGCTGTATACGCCATCCTCCTGCTCGCCGGTCTCGTCTGGATATTCCTAAGCGCTGACAAAACCGGCGCGTCCACCGCAGGACGCATCCCCGCGCCGCAAAAAGGATTTCTCGCTCCGGAGATTTCCCTCTCCACGCCAAAGGGAGAAAAATACACACTCTCCGAATTAAAGGGTAAAGCTGTGCTGGTCAACCTGTGGGCCACCTGGTGCCCGCCCTGCCGGGCCGAGATGCCCACCATTGAAAAAATCTACGGAGAATATAAGGATAAAGGTCTGGTCGTGCTTGGCATTAATACGACTTCACAGGATAGCCCGCTTGACATTGCTCCATTTCTGACACAATACGGAATCACCTTTCCAATCCTGTTGGATGAAGTTGGCAGCGTGGCACACAGATACGATCTTCGCTCCTTGCCATCCAGTTACTTCATCAAACGTGATGGCACCATCAACGATGTTGTAATTGGCGGACCAATGTCCGAAGCCCTGTTGCGCACACAAATAGAGGAAATCCTAAAATAACATGCTCGCAATCTTCCGCAATCTTCTCGCTCCCCCGCGCGATCTCATTCTCATCGTAGTCGCGGCATGGTTCGGTCTGTCTCTCGCTGAAAAACGCGCCGCGCGTTACCACGTCGACGCCGAAGTGTTGAACAATTTGATCTTCACTGGTTTGCTCGCTTACATCATTGGCGGGCGTCTCTTCTACACCGCCGAACACATCTCGGCCTTTGCACAAAGCCCACTTAGCTTGATCTCCTTGAACATCACCCTATTCGACAGTTGGGGAGCATTAGCCGCCGCGATCATTACCGGCCTGGCTTATGCTCAACGCAAAGGGCTGTCGCTCTGGTCCACGCTCGACGCGCTGACATTATTTTTTGCCGCGCTCGCTGTTGGGCTCGGATTTTCGCATCTCGCCTCCGGTGCAGCTTTTGGACAAGAGACCAGCCTGCCCTGGGCGATCAACCTTTGGGGCGCGATGCGGCATCCGACCCAGATCTACGAGATCATCGCCTCATTCCTGACCTTGGGTCTGCTCTGGTTCCGAAAAGCGGATTCCAAACCCGGCAGCGATTTCCTGCTATTTGCCGCGTTGACAGCCGCCAGCCGCCTGATCATCGAGGCCTTCCGCGGCGACAGCACCCTCATCTTTGGGGATTTACGCGTTGCCCAACTCGCGGCATGGGGCATACTTGCAATCGCATTACTTGCTTTGGAATTTCTAAGACCTAAAATAGCGCCGATCATCGTCAACGAACCCGAAGAAGAAATTTTGCCTATTAAAACAGAAAGCAAGAAGGCGAAATCAAGCGTCACAAAGCCGAAGAGAAATAATCTAAAAACAAAGAAGAAATCCACAAAGACTTCTAAAGCATAAAATGAACTGGCCGCTCCCTGAAGAGAACGGCCAGTCTGTAAGGTCACGACTAGAAAGTGTCAAAGTACCGTGCCAGTTCTTGTTTGAGTTCACTTAGAGAATCAAAAACAAACAATTGATTGTTGAAACTCCAAATGGCCTTATCAAAATTGACAATAGTCTCGACCTTGAACGGTATCAAGGGCGTATTTCCAGCCAACACATGTTCCATCTCGGCCTTGGACGAGATCAAACCTGTACCAAAAATCTTAAGCTCGCCGTTTTCACGGATCAAACCAAACTCGGCGCTAAACCAGGCCAGCCGCTTAAGGTTTTCACGTTGTTCGTCTGTCGTAGCTTTGTGAAAAGCGGGAGCAAAAATTTCCTGAATTTCGACATATTCGGGGAGTGTGAAGTACGGTAGATGTCCGTAAACATCGTGGAACATATCCGGCTCAGGAGTGAAATCCAGTTCTTCCCTGCTCCTGACATAATCCGTAATCAGGAATTCTTTCTTAGCGAAATGCGCGTACCACTGCACCGCGTCAGAGTAGCGCACTCTGGTTCGGACGGTCCGCCACCCGGTCCGCGGTGTGATGCGTTCATTGAGCCACTGCACCGAAGGAATCCGATCCTCCGGCAATTTCAAGTTTTCAGAGCCTGCCAGGTATTCCTTGCAGGCATATTTTTTGACCTGCGGCGCCTGACTGCTGTAAAGCGCTCTCCAGATGGCGTGCTGTTCTTCGGTAAACTCAACATCCGTTTCGATAATCGATTGATCTGCCGACATGCTCATAACAGCCTCCTGTTCATAAGGATATTATCACGACCAAAAAATGGAGTCAAGAATTGGACAATTATGGTGGGATTTTGGTTCGATGATAGAATCTTGTCGTAAATAAAAAAATGGAAAATCATCATTCCCTGAATGGA
>JAJYOH010000420.1 GCA_021796315.1 Chloroflexota bacterium | reverse complement strand
CGATTGGGAGATGGTTACGCTACGTCGGCCCGTGATGGATAAACTGAGCGCGCTCGCCAAAGAGAATCGCTTCGATGTTTATTTCAATTTGTGCGACGGCGCGGCGGATGAAGATTATCCCGGCCTGGATGTCATTCAGGCTATGGAAGAACTCAACATGCCGTTCACGGGCGCCAGCAGCAACTGCTATGATCCCAGCCGCGAAGAGATGCAAGCCATTGCCGATAAAAACGGCATCGGTTTTGCGCGCGGGCATCACGTCAAGGCGAAGGATGATCTCGAAAAAATTGTCAGCGATCTGCGCTATCCGCTGATGGTCAAACATCCGCGCAGTTACAGCAGCATCGGCATGACGGCTGAGAGCCGCGTCGAAACGGCGGAGCAGCTCAAGGTCCAGTTTGAACGCATCGCTGCGGAGTTTGGTGCGGCGCGCGTCGAAGAGTTTATCGTCGGCCGCGAGTTCAATGTCTTCATTGTGGATAATCCTGATGATTTGTCCAAGCCGTTTGTTTATCCACCGGCGGAATTGATTTTTCCTGAAGGGCACGATTTCTGGCACGCTGATATCAAGTGGGATTATTCTGTGCCGTTTGAATTTCGCGAGGTAAAAGATGTAACGTTGATCTCGCGCTTGCAGGATGTCGGCTGCCGCATGTTCCTTGCGATGGGCTGCACAGGCTATGGCCGCTGTGATGTCCGCATGGATGAAAAGGGTGAGTTGTATATTTTGGAGATCAATCCGAATGGCGGCATTTTATATTTGCCGGAAGAATATGGTCCTGCAGATTACATGATCCTTTATGATAAAGATGGCTATGATGGATTCTTCGACCGTATTTTCCGTTCGGCCATCCTGCGCCAAAAGTTGAGAGCGGCAAAGCGCTAAATAGTCCGCTCACTGGTGATTAATCCAGTATATAATGGCTGCATGGCAAAGCGATTGAGAATCCTTCTGGGAGTTCTTTTGCTTCTGGTTTCCTGCGGCCTGTTACTTTGGGGGTTTTGGCCTGCCGCGCGCGAACGGCATGTCTTGCCGGTCAATCCTTCTGAGATGAGTCTGCCGACACCGTCTTCTTTTCAATTTTCGCCTGAACCTTATTTCACAATTAAACCTTGTTAAAGTTTGGTTAAGTTTTGAATTGGGTGTAGTTTGCGTATATAATATGCACCGGGAGAGCGATTGCTCTCACCTATGCTAATTCACAAAAGGAGAGATAGAGAATGAAAAATAAGTTTTTGATCGTTCTGTCCGTGCTCTTGACTGCCGCAATCTTGGCGTCATGCGGACCCGCCGCCACTGCGACGCCAGCCGCTACGGAGGCGCCAGCCGTCACGCAGGCTCCGGCTGCTACAACGGCCCCGACCGTTTCTGCGATGGATGCGTTGGTGGCTGCTGCAAAGGCTGAGGGTCAACTCACCGTGATCGCGTTGCCGGACACATGGTGCGATTACGCTGACATGATGAAGCAGTTTACGGCCAAGTATGGGATCAAGATCAATGATCTCAATCCCAACGGCTCCTCCGGAGAAGAAATCCAGGCCATCATCGCGAACAAAGATAACAAGGGGCCTCAAGCACCGGATGTGATTGACGTTGGTTTAGGCTTTGGTCCGCAGCTCGTGCAGCAAGGTCTGGCTGCTCCGTACAAGGTAGCGACTTGGAATGAGATCCCGGATGCCGCCAAGGATCCCAATGGTTACTGGTATGGCGATTATTATGGCGTAATGGCATTCGAAGTCAACGCCGACATTGTCAAGAATCCGCCGCAGGATTGGGCTGACCTTCAGAAGCCCGAATACAAGAACAGCGTCGCGTTGTCGGGTGACCCGCGTCAGGCAGCTCAGGCAATCCAAGGCGTGTTTGGCGCCGGCCTCTCCGCCAGCAATGGCGACATCAGCAAAGCCGGACAGGCCGGTCTCGACTTTTTTGCCAGCCTGAACAAGGCAGGCAATTTTGTCCCCGTTGTCGGTTTGGCCGGAACCGTTGCCAAGGGTGAGACACCCATCAATATTCAGTGGGACTATTTGTCGCTTGCGGATGCCGACACGCTTGCTGGCAACCCCAAGATCGTCACGATCGTGCCCAAGACCGGCGTTGTGGCTGGTATCTACATCCAGGCGATCAGCGCATATGCGCCGCATCCGAACGCCGCGAAATTGTGGATGGAGTATCTGTACTCGGACGAAGGTCAACTGACCTGGCTCAAAGGCTACTGTCATCCCATTCGTTTCAATGCAATGGCTCAGGCGAACAAGCTTCCGGCAGACTTAATGGCGAAACTGCCTCCTGCTGCGAACTATGCCAATGCCGTCTTCCCGACGTTGGATCAACAAGCTGCTTATAAGGATATTATCACCAAGAACTGGGATAGCGTCGTGGGCGCAAACGTCCAGAAGGCACCATAACTTCTGTTTGTTCACTCTCCTCCCCTTCTCAGAAGGGGAGGAGAAATAATAACAACTGGAGTGTTTCCAAGATGGCACAAGCAACTCAAAATCAAATTCGCGTGGGCCCTCCACAGCGTTCTTCGATTATCCGGAATCTTGTTCCTTGGGTAGGTGTTGTTCCTTTCTTGATTTTTGTAGTTCTCTTCCTATTCTGGCCAGCCAGTTCTCTAATTGTTGGCAGTTTCCAAAACCTCGCTGGCGGTTTCACTCT
Organism: Chloroflexota bacterium; assembly: GCA_021796315.1. Next base: position 2,916 of record JAJYOH010000420.1, on the reverse strand, counting down.
GCAGAACATCTTTGACCTCTTCACTCCAAGCATCTTAGACGCATACATTCTTAGTATTCAGATCAGCATCGTCACGGCCCTCGGCGGAGGAATTTTAGGCTTCATGCTCGCCTACGCGGCCATACTGGGTGGCTTACCGCAGTGGATCCGAACGGCATTGACAACATTTTCGGGGGTCGCTTCGAACTTTGCCGGAGTTCCGCTTGCGTTTGCGTTCATCGCCACACTGGGACACACAGGTTTTCTCACGGCTTTTTTCCTCGATAGAATGGGGATCAGTATTTATGATTTAGGTTTTAATCTATACAATTTTTGGGGCTTGGCACTCACATATATGTACTTCCAGTTTCCGCTGATGGTTCTGATCATGGCGCCTGCTCTGGATGGTTTGAGGGAGGAGTGGCGCGAAGCATCTGAGAATCTGGGCGCAAGTTCCTATCAATACTGGCGCTATGTTGCTTTGCCAATTCTCCTACCCTCCCTGCTTGGTTCAACGATTTTGCTTTTCGGGAATGCCTTTGGCGCATATGCCACTGCCTATGCACTCACCCGCACGCTTAACATTGTCACGGTTCTAATTGGCGACCAGATAAGTGGAAATGTGTTATTTAACCCCAATCTCGGATATGCACTTGCTTTCGGGATGATCGTCATTATGGCGGTTTCCATCGGTTTATATTCGTGGCTTCAACGCCGAACTGCGAGATGGCTGCAATGAGAAAAAAAATCAATCTCTGGGCGTGGTTTTGGATTATTCTGGGCGCTCTCTATTTTCTTGTGCCTTTGTATGGAACATTCGATTTTTCGCTTCGTGAGAAGCGGGGAGTCTTGAGTCTGCTTGCTTATCAGAATGTACTGGCCGATCCTCGCTTTCGGGCATCTTTCACATATTCCGTCCTTATGGCGTTGGCGGCCATTGTTGTTGGCCTGTTGTTGATTGTGCCGACAGCGTATTGGGTGCATCTGCGCCTGCCGCAAGCCAGGCCGCTTATCGAATTCATTACCCTTATGCCCTTTGTTGTCCCCGCAATCGTACTCGTTTTTGGTTTGATACGAATCTACAGTAGTCCGCCGCTTTCCCTCACTAACAATGAACAAACGACGAATCTGCTTTTGATGTGCGGGTATGTTGTCATCTCTATGCCTTATACCTATCGTTCTGTGGATACGGGTCTGCGTGCAATTGACGTACGGACTCTCACCGAAGCTGCGCAAAGTCTGGGGGCGGGCTGGTTCACAATTCTATTCCGTGTCATTTTTCCAAATATACGCGCGGCACTGCTCAGTGGAGCGTTCCTGACGTTCGCGATTGTGATCGGCGAATTCACGTTAGCGAGCCTGCTCAATCGCCCGGCATTTGGGCCGTACCTTGTTTACATGGGCAACAACCGAGCCTACGAACCAGCTGCTTTGGCAATCATCAGCCTTGCACTCACTTGGGCCGCCATCGGTTTGATCCAGCTGCTCAGCCACGGACGACCTGGGCAGGAGCAATTGGGCGGCGTACATTAACCCTACTGGAGATATGATGGCATTCCTTGAACTCACCAACATTCGTAAACAATTCGGGCCGGCAACTGCAGTTGAGAGCTTCAACTTGAAGGTGGAACGCGGCGAATTCGTTTCGTTTCTCGGTCCGAGCGGTTGCGGCAAGACCACTACACTGCGCATGATCGCCGGTTTTGAGATTCCCACCGAAGGTAGTGTTACTGTTGATAACGCAGATATTACCAATCGGGCTCCGAATCAACGCAACGTAGGCATGGTCTTTCAATCTTATGCTCTCTTCCCGAACATGACTGTTGCGCAGAATATCGGTTTTGGCCTCCGCATTCGCAAGGAATCTGAATCTTCCATCAAAGAACGTGTGACTGAAATGCTCGCGCTAATTCACCTGGAACAGAGGGGCAATAGTTATCCATCCCAGCTCTCCGGCGGGCAGCAGCAACGAGTTGCACTGGCGAGAGCCCTCGCCATTCGGCCTCAGGTGCTTCTTCTCGACGAACCTCTCTCCGCCTTGGATGCCAAGATCCGCATTTCACTCCGGTCCGAAATTCGTGCGATTCAAAAGGAACTGGGCATAACCGCGATTTACGTCACACACGACCAGGAAGAAGCGCTCTCGATTTCTGACCGTATTGTGGTGATGAGCCATGGGCATATGGAGCAAGTCGGCACGCCGTTCGAAATTTACAACTTCCCGAAGACCGCCTTTGTTGCAAACTTTGTGGGCACATTGAATACTGCCGAGGCCGAAATGGTCGATCCCCAAAAAGGCATCATCAAGATGGATGGTGTGCAATTTGAATCTGCAAATCGGGTGGATGGTCAAAAGAAAGGCGATAAAGTTGCGATTGCCATTCGTCCCGAACGCTTCAGCTTTGCATCGGAGCAAAAGAAAGCGAACGTGGTTGAATGTGTCATCGAGAATATTACATTCCTTGGCTCCGTGGTCCGTATTCAGATAACGATTGGAAATACAAAATTCAATATGGACACTTTCAATAATCCATTTCTTGAGCTTCCGAAGATCGGCGATAAATCCCAGGTCACTTGCTCGCGCGAGGCTGTATTGATTTTGAATCGCCAGTAAACGAAAACCGCTGTCAATTAATATCCGCTTCTTTAACGGACCCCGCACCGGGTCCCGCGAAGAAGCGGATTTGCATCTGGTAGTTTAATTCAACTCGAAAGGCGACATGCTGCAATGAAGGATCAGGCTCAAGTTGTCATCGTCGGCGGGGGAATTTATGGCGTCAATATTGCTTATCATCTGGCTAAACTAGGCTGGACGGACGTGATTCTTTTGGAAAAGGGTGAGATCGCCAGCGGAGAATCTTCGCACGCCGCCGGATTGGTGACGCAATTTTCCACATCGAAGACGATGATGCAGTTCCGAAAATATAGCATCGAATT
>JAJYOH010000419.1:2029-5581 GCA_021796315.1 Chloroflexota bacterium | reverse complement strand
CTGTTGCAGGTTGCGCGCAAGGCTGGTCTTGGCGGCATCCATCAAGTCCTGCGCCTTGGCCTGTCCAATATCATAATAGTGCAGACGCAGGTTTGTGTCTGTGAGGGTCTGCCAGTTGTGTTTGCTGTCGAGCCAGGTGACGGTCTTCTGGTCGCTGACGGTCTCCTTGCCGGTCTCGTCGGTGATGCGCCAGTGCCACCAGATCTGCGCGCCGGGCGGCATGGAGCCGGACTGGTGCATGTCCCATTTCCAGTCCACGCTGACGGAGGTGCCGGGTGTGAACTGCGGGTAGGCCTTGGCGATGACCGTACCGCAGGTCTCCTGCTGGTCGCCATATTCAAGCACGACCGAGGTGATCTTTGCGGCCCCTGTGATATCGGCATGGAAGCTGATGGCGTTGGGGAAGTCGAGCGTGGCCGTGTCGCTGCTTATGTCCGCGGCGGGGGAGGCGGATACGATGCGAAGCGGAACGAAGGCAACGGCAAGCAATATCAGAAATGTGATGATCCTCTTTTGCATGGTGAATGTTCCTTTTTGGACTTCCACGTAAGTATAGCATGATGAATTTGGTTGAAAAAGGAGTTTTCATCACGGGGATCGTGAGTCACAGAGTTTTATGCGGGATGGAATGCGAAGCAATATCTATTGAGAAGCCCGCCTGTGCCTGCCTGCCCTGATGCCAGGCCAGGGCGGCTAGGTGCAGACGGGACGATGAGGAATTTTCACTCGCCTTTGCCGCCTGCCAATGACAGGAATGCTATTGCGACCACGTCCACGATCAGCCAGACGAACCAGGGGGTGAAACCTGGAAAGGTCATAAAGTTGACGATCGTCACGTTGACCAGGTCACCGGCGTCCGTTCGTGTATTACGATTGGATAAACTGTCATTCTCGTGGATCTTATGCTTTCTCCAAGTTTATATCCACCGGCATTTGATCCCAAGTTTTACCGTCCAGCAATCTGCCAGCCTTTTTCTTTTGAACGCCTCCCCATTGTTTGAAGAAGAAAGGCACTTTGGCTTTTAGACATTGGTCACGAACACCGACCACCCACTCTCTTTCAAGCGGACGCGCTCCGGGGCCAGACTCGCCGCCAACGATAACCCAGTTAATTCCTTTCAAGTTCATCTTTGATATTGGCCCAAGAAGCGGCTCGACTGAAAGAAATTTTATCTGTGCGCCTGTTTTTCGCAGGTGATCAATTCTAAAAGTGTAGTCTGCATTCTCAACGCTGACGCCCATCCAGATATTATCAGTCCATTCAAGATGGGGGCTGAGTTCCATCAACCTGTCGGAGCGTTTTGTCAAAACCTGGAATTGGTGCCAGTGTGCGCGCTTCATCACATCAAAGACACGTTGGATAAAACTCAAAGGCACATCTTTGTGGAATAAGTCGCTCATTGAATTGACAAAGATAACTTGCGGAGTTTTCCATTCCAATGGTTTTTCAATTACGTGCTCGTGCATGGTCAATTTGAAACCGTTGACATAATTCGCCTGTCCCATTGCTTTAAGCCGTTTTGCCATGCGTTCCGCATAGCAATGCTTACAGCCCGGACTGATTTTGTTGCAACCAGTAAGCGGATTCCAAGTGGATTCTGTCCACTCTATCCGAGATTGAGCCATTTTCTCCTCCAAGAGAAAGTGTAATATGTTGATATATTAGCACTTATGTTCTCTATTGTCTATAATGGTAGTCTCCCTTGACCATAAACATCCGTCTTTGTAACCTCATTCCAGATTTTGTTACCTAGCGGATGCTTGCTCGCAAATATCAAGCGATATAGGGGAGCATTTCTTTTTGTATTCCGGATTAGGGGTTCTCGAACGATTTCTTCACTGTCGTTGATCACCACATATCCTAACTTACTCAATTTAGATTTGTAATAATCAATCAAAGCGCGATGGACGCCAATTATTTCCTTCTTTTCTGAAACATTCTTATAAACTTCGCGCCAGTTTCTGTCCCCAAAGAATCTGTCAACAACAGTTTCATCTTGAGCGGCGTAACATCTGTCCAAATTTCTTGTAAGACCATTTTGTGAGTAATGAATAATCAAATCCATCCTATTCATTTGTGCCAAAGTTTCAACCGTCTTCCACTCCAATTCAAGGCCCTCTGGATCAAGAAAGGCCAAACTCAGGCAAGGCAGAAGTCCTTGAATGAATTGCTTGTCAAATTTGACAATGTCAGCCACTATTTCTCTGACTTTTTGATTGGCATCTCCAACAAGAAAACGAATATGTTCGTTGTGTACCGCAGAAATTTCGGAACGTTTGGTCAGGATATCTATATTTTTCTGTTCCATGTCCACAAAATAATAATCTGTAAATGGATATGGAGTTTGTAAAGCTAGAAGAGGGGACCCAAGGATGATTTCTTTTGTCTCCCTTATTGCACATTTTCCAGGTCCCGCGAATAGATCTATAAAGATCCTCCTTCGCCAATTCTTATCTCTCATCGCAACTTCAAAAACATCTATATACCGTTTGACATAAAGTAGTTTTTCTTTGACCCATTCGCCGGATTCTCTCACTGACAAACCATCATCTTCTGGAAGCAAATATTTATCCATCCCATTACTCCTTGTAGGTTTATGACTTCAGGTGATTTTACCGCTTTATACTTGTTACGAAAGGCGAATAGGCAGCAACCATCTGCCTATTTTCTATTCTAATTCTGGAATCTCATCTCTTTCTTTAACTGTGCCTCGCTCTTCTTTTCCTTTCCTCCCATCAACTCCTTCCAAAACTCCTCGTCATACCGGCGTGAGCGCACAGGCAACGGCATCAAGGCGCCATGAAAATCGAAAGTCTCAAACTTGAATTTCATGGCGTTCATCTGTCAAATCAGCCCCCGTTTGGCAGTTGACGCGATTTAAAATCCTGCTCGATCCGTTCCTGCAAGAACATCTTGATTAGGGATTGATACGGCACATCACGCTCATTTGCCAGTTGGCGCAGGGTATCCAAGAGCGATTCGGGCAGGCGTAGTGAAATAGCCCTGGTGGAAGGTTTCAAATTCGGAAATAAAACCCGCTCGGCGCTTTTCCAATTCAGATATTCGGAGGAATCATGTTCGCTCCAAAAAGCGCGTTCCTCGTCTTCGTTCTTGAATTTAGGAATTGATTTGCTCATAAATACTGCGCTCCTTTTTACTCATGTCGCGGGCAGAAACAACTCGAATTTTGTCTTCTCGGATCGTAAATGCCATAAACAAACGCCTGCCAGCGATTGTATGACCAAGCACATAGTGTCGCGGCTCTTTTTGGGAATGAGCGGGATCCGACTTAAGCAGGAGAGGCAGATTGAAAAACACTTCTTCACATTCGCCTGCCAGAACCTGGTGTTTTTTCCAGTTCTTCTCGCGGTTATTTTCATCCCAATCGAAGCCAGTGATATGGCTCAAGTCAATCATGAGCGTATATTATCATAATATACAGAATGGCGTCAATCATACCCTGTCAAAATCCCAACTCCTTATTTATCTGCGCCTCACTTCTCTTTCCCGCTGACGTGCCTATCAACTCCTTCCAAAACACATCATCATAC
>JAJYOH010000419.1:0-2019 GCA_021796315.1 Chloroflexota bacterium | reverse complement strand
GGCATCGGCACGCCCCATCCCAACAGCAGGACTTCCTCCTTCGGTTGGAGTCGCGCCAACATGCCTCGCAAAGCCTCCCGTCCCGCGAGACCCGAGAGCACGGCGTGGACGTCGTCCTCGTCACCGAGCCAGCCGCTGATGCGCGTCCCCAACTGTGACATGACCTCGTCATAGATTTGCGACGGGCGCTGGTCAACAATCAGCAGCGTCACGTAATACTTGCGGAGTTCGCGCGCAATTGTGGCGAAGGTTGTTTGCGCGGCCATCTCACGGTTCAACAGTTTGTGCGCCTCCTCCACCACGATCACCAGCGGGCGCGGTTCCACCTTTCCATGCGTGCGGAACTCATTTGTCTTGCGCTCCCACGCCGCGCGGATCTTGCGCGTTAGCAAATTCGAGACGAGCAGGTAATCGAGATCGCTTTCGTGTTCGCCATACGAAAGGACGACGTGCTGTCCGTTCTCCAGCGAGTCAATGATATTTTTCACACTGTCCGCGGCGGGCTTCTCGACGATATACGGCTTGTCAAACAAACGGCGCATCTTGTCGTGCAGACCCTCAGCCGCCATCACGTTCACGCCGTTTGCATCCGCCCAAGCCGCCACGCTATCGGGATGCGGCACCTTTTTCATCTTGCCCTTTTCATCCGCCACTTCCACTTCATCGCGGTTCATGGCCTTGAAGTGTGCGAACCAATCATGCTTGAACGATCCGTACAACGCGCTCAACGTAGTGGGCGTGGTCTCTTTTAGATTCAATTCGCGCGTGAGCGTTTCAATATCCGCTGTGGATATGTCGCCTGTTGAGATTTCCAAATTAAAGTCCGGGACCTGGCCTCTGATGGTTGCTCCTGATCCCAGGCCAACGATTCTTACCTTCGACTTGAACTTGGTCTTCAATCCCGTCACGGCCTTTTTCGTGTCTGACGCCACATCGTCAAAGCCATACTCGTTGTGCATATCCAGCACCAGCACCGACGCCTTGTTGTAGTGCATCAACCCGGCCAGCACCAGCCGCGTCAAAAACGACTTGCCTGTGCCCGTTGCCCCAAACACGCCGGATGACCTCTGCACGAATTTATCCATGTCAATGCACACAGGGTGATCCTGCTCGCGCGTATACCCGATTATGAAGTTGCCGATCCTGGCTGGGTCGCCAAAAATTTCGGCGATGTCGCCCGCACTCGCCAGATAAACCGGCGCGTGATGCGGCGGCACATTCTTGACGGGCAGAATGCGAGGCTCGTTCTTCAAACCCGTCTCGATTTTTCCGCGCCAGTCTTTATATGCAGGCGTGCCAGGTTCCGGTCCGATCTCGAGCATGAGATTCGGCAGCACTTCGAGATTGGCGTACAACGTCTGTCCGTGCAATGCCTTGGCGATGTGCGCGGGAAAGCGGACTTCGGTCTGCTCATCCGCGAAGCGCGGGTCGGTTGCGTCAAGCTGGATGTCCGTGACGATGCCGTAATAATTCCATTCTCCGCTTTGGACGACGACAAAGGCGCCTTCCTGGATTTCCTGCGGTGAGACGAGGAGTCGCACGCGGAAATTTTCCTTGAGCCCGCCGCCGACCAAGTAGCCAATTTTTGTTCGTTGTTGTTCCATAAAATTTTCCTTATCACTTGTCATTGCGAACGAGCGCTGGTCGAGTACGAAGGTATCGAGACCAAGCGAGTGAAGCAATCTTATGTATTAATGGGCAGCTTTTTGCTTTGGGCCGGGTCTCGATATGGCAGGAGAACACCGCCTACTCGACCACTGGCCCTCGCAATGGCGGTTAAGCCTAATATGGCGGGCCATAAACTTGAATGCCATAGAATTCCGTGTAACAGGCTGTTGCCCAGAACTTTGGATTATCACTTGGACGATCAAGCGCCGCCCAATTATCCATCTTCGGAATAGTTACAGATTGCAGGTGTTCTGCGCGTGCCTGCAGGATTTGTGTATCGGCCGCGTCCCATTTCTGGGCGAATGAAATATATGTGTCCTGATTCTGATCAAAACTCTCGGACCATACGGC
>JAJYOH010000418.1 GCA_021796315.1 Chloroflexota bacterium | reverse complement strand
CATCGAGATAACTCCTTTTCAAACACGCCCCCACATCGAAGTGGTGATGACTGACTCACATGGTGATGAAGTCGCCACGACCAGTTTCATCGAACCGATGAGCTGGAAATTGGAATTCACCATGCACCTACGCGGCGCAAATCAAAGCCCATTCACCATCGAAGCAAAATTATTTTATCCCGATGGTCCGCAGGCCGAAGTGGTTTCGTGTGCTTTCGAAGTCAACCCCGCAAACTGACATGTCTCACACTTCCCATTCTCGCGCGGCAATGCAATTGTCACTCACGATTTTGATCAGCGCGTCCGTCCTGCTGGGCTGCGCGCAAAAGACAGTTGAAACATCCACGCAACCCAGCGCAACCGTAACGCAGGCTTTACAAGCCACGCCGGTTCCGCTTTCAGAGCAACGCGATGTGATGATATTGTCCATCGAGGAAAATGGCTTCGCTCATCTCTTTGCCTACATCCCCGGCAAATTAAGCCTCACCCGCCTCACGTCCGGGAATTGGAGCGACATCACGCCATCCATGAGTCCGGACGGAAAACATATCGTCTTCGCGTCCAACCGGGATGGCTTTTGGGACATCTACACTCTGGATCTGCCAAGCGGTCAGATCGCGCAAATAACGAACACGCCCGAATATGATTCATCGCCAACATTCTCGCCCGACCTGGCCTGGATCGCATACGACTCATATCAAAACGGCAACCTTGAGATCATGATCCAGTCGTTGACCAATCCGGATCAGAAGCCGCTTGACCTGTCCAGCAATGACGCCGCAGATTATTCTCCGGCCTGGGCGCCGAACGGACGACAGATCGCTTTCGTCTCGAATCGCGACGGCAATCCTGATATCTGGCTCGCAGATTTGAACAAAACTGATAACCGCTTTACCAACTTGAGCAACTCACCGCAAGCCGTCGAAGATCATCCGGTTTGGAACAAGGATGGAAGCCGGTTGGCCTGGGCATCCAACTCACAAAGCCTTGATTACAGCGGCATTTATATTTGGGACGCGTCGCATCCCGACCACAGCGCGTCGTGGGTCGGCAACGGCGATTGGCCTGCATGGAATTCTCAAGGCGATGAGATCGTGGCCGCGGTCAACGCGCCCAACCAACAACTGCTGACCGCTTACACTTTGCAAGGCCAGCCTTTACTTTTACCAACGCCTCTTCCCGGACATTTACGCGGCTTGCTGTGGCCGAACATTTCCCTGCCCGATCCGCTTCCGCAGGTTTACCAACAAGCCGCCGAACAAACTCCGCAGCCACTTTGGTCTCCCGCTGTCACGCCTGTCGCAGGCATACCAAATCAAAGATGGTATGTTGTTCCGCTCGATAAAGTGCAGGCACCCTATCCTGAACTACACGACCTCGTGGACGAATCGTTCAATGCCTTGCGTGCCCGTGTCATCAAGGAAGCAGGATGGGATGCGCTCGCCAGCCTTGAAAATGCTTATGTGCCGCTGACCACTTCCCTCGATCCCGGCCTCGGCGATGACTGGCTCTACACAGGCCGTGCCTTTGCCATCAATTCGCTGATGGTCAACGCAGGCTGGATGGCCGTCGTGCGTGAAGACATTGGTCCGCAAACCTATTGGCGGCTTTATCTGCGCGCACAAAACCAGGATGGCTCCCAGGGCGAGCCGATCCACGCATCGGTCTGGGATTTGAATGCGCGCTACGAATTGAATCCAAAAACTTATGAAGCAGGCGGTCTATATGCGCCTGCCCCGTCCGGCTATTGGACCGATTTCACATCGCTGGCCGCGGCTTATGGTTGGGAACGTCTGCCCGCGCTTCCAAATTGGCACAATTTTTACGCGGGCGCGCGCTTCACTGAATTCGCATTGACCGGCGGACTCGATTGGTACTCGGCCATGCTGGAACTGTATCCTGCCGATGCGCTTCTGACTCCGACCCCGCTTCTGCCACCGACTTCCACACCGACTCGCACACCGATTCCGACCTCCACACACGGGCCCACACGCACGCCGCGCCCAACGCCGACTCCAAGCAACACACCGACCCCGAGCAACACACCGACGCCAAGCAATACACCGTTGCCCACATCCACTCCGCCGACGATCATTCCAACTTTTAAACCTTAATGCATAAATTTCTCCCCGCTCTGCTTATAACAACTTTATTGAGTGGATGCAGCGTATTTGGCAAGGCAAGCCCAACGCCGGTAGTGGCTGGTTTAACGGAAGCCGCTCCGGGGTCCGCGGACGAAGCGCTGACGCCCACGCTGGAACCTTTCCGCTTCGATCTGCCAACACCAGGCATACCGCCTGTATCCGGCTGGCGTCCGCCTTTGTATCCGGTGCCGTGGGCGCTTTCGCCGTACGATCACTTTTATTTCGCCCGTCCCATTGCCGCCGATCAGGTCAACTGGCCGCTGGCTGATTACCGCTATGGGGCAATCTTCACGCTGCCTTACATCCACACCGGCGTAGATATTGACGCTCCACAAGGCACTCCGGTTCTCGCGGCTGGACCTGGCACAATCGTTTGGGCAGATTGGGGATTATTGCTCGAATCTCCCGGCGATCACAGCGACCCTTACGGGCAGGCTGTCGTCATCCGCATGGACTTTGGTTATAAAGACCAGCAGTTATTTACTGTCTATGCTCACATGAGCAAGATCATTGCGATTGTCGGCCAGCATGTGGACACCGGCGACGTGATCGGGTTGGTCGGCTCGACAGGCCACACCACTGGGCCGCATGTGCATTTCGAAGTGCGGCTTGGAAATAACTCCTTTTACTACACATACAATCCCGAACTATGGATGGCACCGCCCGAAGGCTGGGGCGTACTGGTCGGACGAGTCACTGATACGGACGATAATACTTTGCAGCAATTGGAAGTAACAGTTCAAAATGCAACCACAGGCAAGGCATTGGTTGTGAAAACCTATGGTCCTGGGCCGGTCAATCATGATCCCGTTTATAACGAAAACCTTGTGCTTGGCGATCTGGCAGCAGGATTATATAAAGTCACTTTAAGCTATAAAGGTAAAATCCAGCAAAACTGGATGGATATTCATCGCGGACAGGTAACCTATTTCACTTTTCGCGGAGCACTTGGATTCAACGTAGCTCCACCTCCCGCGCCGAAGTTGAATAGCTTACCAACACAAAGCCCTTGACGCACTGAACATCTGTGCTATACTGTCCAAACTTAGATGCACGACCTGTAAACTTGTATTTGGAGAATAGACGATGGCTCGCAAATCAAACACATCAAAAGCTGACGAAACCGCTTCCGGCCCGCAGGTAGACAGCGCCAAACGCGCTGTACTTGACAAGGCCGTCAGCGATATTCTTAAACGGTACGGCGAAGGTTCGATCATGAAACTGGGCGAAGCACACAGCATGGTCACCGACGCGATCTCAACCGGCTCGCTCTCACTTGATATCGCCCTCGGCGTTGGCGGCGTCCCGCGCGGACGCATCACCGAGATTTATGGTCCGGAGTCATCCGGTAAAACCACCATCTGCCAGCACATCGTGGCCGAGTCCCAGCGACACGGCGGCACTGCCGCGTTCATCGACATGGAGCACGCGCTCGATCCGAACTACGCGGCAAAGTGTGGTGTTGATATTGATAATCTGCTTGTCTCTCAGCCCGATACTGGCGAACAGGCTTTGGAGATCGTCGAAACCCTCGTTCGCTCTGGCGGCGTGGATGTGGTTGTGATCGACTCGGTCGCCGCGCTTGTTCCGCGCGCTGAAATCGAGGGCGATATGGGCGACCCGACCATGGGCGTGCATGCCCGTTTGATGTCGCAGGCTCTCCGCAAACTTTCCGGCGCGATCAACCAAACCAAGACCACAGTCATATTCACCAACCAACTTCGCCAGAAGATCGGCGTCATGTTTGGCAACCCCGAAACCACCACCGGCGGACAGGCGCTCAAATTCTATGCGTCGGTTCGTCTGGATGTGCGGCGCATTCAGGCCATCAAAGTCGGCGCCGAGATCATCGGCAACCGCACACGCGTCAAGGTTGTCAAGAACAAAGTCGCCCCGCCCTTCCGCACCTGCGAGTTCGACATTATGTACAACGAGGGCATTTCCAAATCCGGCGATGTGCTCGACCTTGCCACGCAATTCGAGATCGTTCAAAAGCGCGGCGCGTTCTTTTCGTACGGCGATGCCCGCCTAGGTCAGGGCCGCGAGAATGCCAAAGAATACATCCGCCAGAATCCTGAATTGATGAATGAGATCGACGCAGTCATTCGTCAGAAGGCACTCAGTGGCGAAGTTGCCCTCCCGCTCGATATGGGCGGAGACGATGCTCCCGCTGTGGCAGAAGAATAGACTCCCGTGCAGGGGCGACAATGTGCCGCCCCTGCATTATTATTGGGGAAATGAAGATCACTCGCATCCTTCTCAACTTTAGAACGGCTACCGTTATATCGGCCATTGCTTTGACTCTAGCCGCTTGCGCGCCGAAATCCACACCGACAATTTTCATTCCGCCCACTCAACCCGCACAACTAATCCCAATCACTCCGACTTCAACAAGTTCCGCAGTTACCAGCATCCCCACCATCACACTCCCCACAGCAACTGCACCCTGTACCAACATCCTGACCTATAACAAAGACCTGACCATTCCCGACGACACAGCCGTCGCACCGGGTCAAAGCATTGACAAACAATGGCTCGTCACCAACAGCGGAACTTGTAACTGGGATTCGCGTTATCGCCTGAAATTAATTAACGGCGATGCGATGGGAACCACCAGCGAACAAGCGTTATATCCGGCCCGCGCCGGGACTCAAGCAATGTTGAGAATACTCTTCACCACGCCGTCAACAGCAGGAACATATCGCAGCGCGTGGCAGGCTTTCGGTTCGAGTGGCGAAGCGTTTGGCGATCCGATCTATATTCAGATAAATGTCCAACCATAAAATATTTGGTTTAGATTTTACATTTTGCAAGCGTCCTTTATATTTTCCGTGACGCACAAGTCAGTGTGACACTTGTAACCCCATCATTGTGACAAAATACACTATAAATTTTCAATCAAAACCTTTACATTAAGCGTAATCGTTTACTAAATAAGTAAAGGTCTGTTGCCATGCTGAGAATTAACCGCCAAACTGACTACGCTGTCCGTGTAATTTTAGCCCTTGCCAAACATCCTGAAGGCACCCGCCTCTCAACCGCTGAAATTCAGCGCGAGATGCTGATTCCGCCTGCCACACTCCTTCGCGTCGTTGCGGAATTGGCGCGGGCCGGCCTTTTAATAACCTTTACGGGCCGGGACGGCGGTTTAACGCTTCCCCGCCCCGCGTCCAAGATCACGATCAAAGACATTGTAGAAGCCTTTGAGGGACCGATCTTGCTCTCCGCATGTTTGCAAGTAAAAGGCGAGGGTGACTGTCCTTTTCAAACCAACTGTCCCGTCCGCACAAAATGGGGACGCATCCAAGTTGCCATGATGCGCGAAATGGCCTCCATCAATTTTGCTGATCTCGCACAGGAAGCTCTTGGCATACCAGTGCAAATAGCAAGTTTAGTTTAGGTGAGCAAGTATGTGCTGATGCACATATAAAAAAAACAAGGAG
>JAJYOH010000417.1 GCA_021796315.1 Chloroflexota bacterium | reverse complement strand
CGAAGAGAAACAGCCAGCGGACAGATTGATCGGTAAATTTGCTCATTCCACGCCCCATGCCGATCAGCTGCTGCCGTTGGTGTTCGCTGATGATTCCGCGCCGGTTGGCGTCAAGGTCTTCAGGCGTGAAGTTGAAGGGTTTCGATTCTTGGTTCATTGTCGTCTTTGCCTCAATGTTTCATAAACAATCAATGCCGTTGCGATGGATACATTCAACGAGTTGACTTTTCCAAGCATCGGAATTTTGACTTGGATGTCGGCCTCGTTCAGCCAGAAATCAGTCAGGCCCTCGTCTTCGGTCCCTACTGCGACGGCCAGCGGCTCGCGCAGATTTTGGTCTGTGTACACGCTGACGGCTTGCGGCGTGGCGGCCAGAATCTTGATTCCGTTTCGACGCAGAAAAGACAATGTGTCCGCGTTGCTGGCCTCAACCGTCGGCACAGTGAACAAGGTTCCGCGTGAAGCGCGCACCACGTTCGGGTTGTAAATGTCCGCGCGCGGGTTGCTGACGATCAAGGCGTCAACGTGCGCAGCGTCGGCTGTGCGCAGGATCGCGCCGAGATTTCCCGGCTTCTCAATTGATTCCGCCACGATTATAAATGGCGGTGAAGAAAGGGTCAACTCTTCGAGTGAAATTTTGGGTGTGAGAAAAACCGCCAGCCAGCCATCGGGATTATCGCGATAGGAAATCTTCTCGAACACGGCGCGATTGACGGTAATATTTTCAGCCGCAGAAAAATCAATTTGACGCGTCGCCAGCTCGGGCGCGGTCAGAAGCGTCTGCGGTTTATATCCGGCAGAAATGGCGAGCATGATCTCATCAAATCCCTCGACGAGCATGAGGCCATCGTGTCTGCGTTGCTTTTTATCTTCACGCAGTTTAACGAAATATTTTACGCGCGGGTTTTGCAGGCTGGTGATTTCCATGCTTTTATTTTACCAGCGGTATACTTGCAGTAACGGAGGCCTTAGCGCGATGAATATATTCAACTATGATGAACTAACCTGGCCGGAAGTGGCGGATTTGCCGCGCAATACGCCGCTTATTTTGCCTTTCGGTTCAGGCTATGACCTGGAGCGGCTCGCTGAACAATTATCCGATCCGCCCCGCATCGGACTCCTGCCGCCCTTCCCATTTGGCTGGCGCGGCAGCGGATTGGAATTGCCGGAGCAAGCGCTGGGCGCGTACGTTGATAATCTCATCAACTCACTTCGTGACGATGGCTTCACGCGTGTTTATGCGTTGACGCCGCAAGATACAATTCGATTGCCGCACCCGGAATTTCAGATCACACAATTCAACCAGTATCAAAAACAAGATGCGCCGCCCCTGCCCCTCGATAATGCTCGCGGAAAAGTGATCCTGATGCCGATCGGCCACACCGAGCAGCACGGATTCCATCTGCCGCTTTCAGTGGACACGGTCATCATCGAGGCGATTGCTCGGGGAACGGCAGCCGCATCCCCGTCGAGAGCTGAGGCGCTGCCCGTCATGCCTTACGGAGTCAGCACGCATCGTTCATCCTTTGCGGCGACCATGAATGCAGGTGGTCGCGCTTTCGAAGATTTTTGGCTGGCAGTGATCGATGTACTTGTCGCGCGCGGCTTTGATCGTTTCTATTTAATGAGTGGACACGGCGGCAACACCTCGTTCCTGACAAACATTGTAAAGTACGCAGGCGAACGCCATCGCCGAATATTTTGCGCAACAGCTTTTTTGCATACATCCGGGACAATCGGCGCGGCGGCATTGGAAAAATATCGCACGTCGAAAATTGGCGGGATGGGACACGCTGGCGAACTCGAAACTTCGTTCATGCTTCATCTGCGACCCGAACTGTGTCACATGCAGCGCGCGGTGGATGAAACCGATTTTGTGGCAACGCCATCGTATTACATGGATTGGATCGAAGGCGGCGCGCTGGCAGCCAACCCGCCATGGGACGATGACACCAAGACCGGCGCGTACGGCGCGGGCAGCCACGGCGCCGCAGAAAAAGGCCGCCTCTGGCTGGAGGCGGCAATTGAAGAAAAAGCCGCGCACGTGGAAGAAATCCACGAGCAGCACGAACGGCGCGAGAAGCGCAGAAATGAAGGGTATGGGTTATGGGGAAAGCGGTAGACGGTGATCAGTGGTCAGTGGTCAGTGAGTTTCACTTCAGTCTTTCCCAGAGCAGGATGACGACGGTTTTATTAACCGGATGAACATCAATCGGCTCGGTGCTCAGGATCAAACGATCCGGTCCATCGAATTGATAATAGCGAGATTGGATTCCGCCCGTCCAGTTCGGGAATAAGCCGCCAAGAACGGTGTGGCGAATCAATTGATTCGCCACATCAACTACATAGGTTGAGAAATAGGCTTCATAGCTTTCGTACGCCGCCCGCATTTCAGCGTGTGTCGCACGGAACTTGGTCTCGCCGGAGAATTTATGGCGCCCATTTTTCATAATATGCACCGACATGTTTCCCGCCGCATCGTAATACAAACGCCCGATCGGATTCTTTCCATAAATCGGAAGTATGCTCCCGTTTTTGCGAATTGCATCGCATGAAATTAATTTCCAAACACCCACAAAGGAATTTCCTGACATCAATCTATTCTCCTGATTAAAGTATAACAAATGGTCAAGGTGTATTCTTGACGTACTTGTCGAAAAATTTCACACTGCGATCCATGAAGGCCAGCCAGGCATCGCCGTTGAAGGAATGGAATTCACCTTCGTACGCAAACAACTTTGCATCTTTCTTCGCATCGAGCAGACCTTGATAAAGTTTCTTCGACCAATCAGGCGGCGTGCCTGCCAGAGTCTTGCCGTCAGCGGTGCCGTAGTTGATTTCAACGGGAGCCGTTACAAGGTCGAGGTGATAGAACGAAGAAATTTGATGCAGAAGGTCCGCGTTCGTGGACGCGTCAGCATAAGCCTGTCGCAGATTGGCGGGTAGGTTCAGCGGCACGACATCCGAAGAATTGCATCCGAGTTGTTGTTCGCCCGCGGCAATATCGCCAATGCAGCCCAATCCCCAGCGAGCGAGAATATCGGCATCGTCCGCGCTGACGGTTGAATACAGCACCGCAGCTTTGACACGGCTATCAATCGTCAACACACGCATCGTGACACCGCCGCCCATGCTGTGCCCCCACATCCCGATTCGATTCGCGTCCGCTTCGGGGATGGACGGGATGGCATTCAACAGGTTGATCGCATCGATCACGAGACCGGAATAAAAAAGACTCGGCCCGACATCCGAGCCGCCCCAACTGCGATAATCTGAAGCCAGCGTGAGATAGCCATATTTATTGAGATATTCCGCCGCGCGATAGGTTCCATCACCGGAGACATAACTTGCGCGCGGAAAGAACCCGTGGTTCATCACGATGACCGGAAACGGCGGCTTGCCATTTTTCGGTATCTGCATAATGCCCGTGATGGTCAAGCCGTCGCTGGGATAATCGATCAGATACCGAGTGTAAAGGTCTGTCTCTTCGAGCTTGGCGCGGACGTGAACATTGCCGCTCTTATATTCGTGATTGCGCAGGCCATCAATGGTGTATGGATAGATCAATTGTTGAACCGTCTGTGTGGGCGAAGGAGTAAGCGTGACGGCAGCAGTTGCCAGCGGCGTTATCGTTTCTTTCGCGGGCGCAGTTGACGTTGGCGCAGAAACAATCGGTGCAGGTTGGCAGGCCGACAGCAGAAACAAAATCAGCAGTGAAAATAATTTCTTCATAACGCGCGGATAAACTCTTCACCTTTACCCATCAAGTCATCATGGTCGTCCGGCGCAGGCGCGGAGGCGAGCAATGTACGCGTTTTTTCACGCAGGACCTGATGCGCGGTGGGCTGTCCAGCTTCCTGCCATTTTTCCATGGTGTGGCGCGGATAGACGCGGCTGACATAATATCCGTTCTTGTAATTCTTCATCGTCGAAGGCTGCGTCAGGAAACTGCCGCCCGGACCAACTTTCAATATCTCGGACAAGGCCGCATTCGGGTCGTCAAGCTGGAAGCCATCTGCGAAACGCAGAGCCTGATCGATAATTTCGTGGGCGTGGACGATCGTCAGCGGCGAAATGGATTTCGAGCCGAGCGTATCTCCAATGAACGGAGCCAGCCCGCCCTTCGAGAGCAGAAGCGCAAGCGTGTTCATCCAATACGTGTCGGCGGCGATCAAGTCCATGCCCCAGCCTGTGCCGCTGCCGGATGTGCTGCAATGCGGAATGCCGTAATGCGCCATCATCTCCGAACAAGCCACGCTGATCAACACGCTTTGCGGATCGTAAAAATTCAGCATCGAACGCATGTCAAAATAAACGGGCAGCATTCCTAAAATAATTGGCGCGCCTTTTTTAATGGCCTGACTGATCACCAGACCGGCCAGCAATTCCGCCATCAACAGGGAAAGAGTCCCGGCCGGGGTTAGCGGCGTGGAAGCGCCCGCCATGCTGTAATTCGAGAAGATCACCGGCAGTCCGCGCTCGATGGCGACCTGCATTTTGTCTACTGTGCCGGCGTTCATCACCAGCGGCGAAACGGGATTGAAATATGGCAACACAAAAGGCTTATCCCCCAGCGGGCCGTGCAGTTTCTCGTACATCTGCATCACAGCCGGGAATTTATTTTCGTCCGAGACCAGCAGCACCAGCGGCTTGGTCGTGTTGGCGATATGCTCCAGGCTCCCATAAAGATCGCTGACATTTTCGGGCACGTCCCGCAAAATGCCGACCGTCGAGATAGCATCATAAAGCGGCAGGGCCGAACCGAGCCGAACAAGATCACGAAAGTTCTGGCGGGTGAAGAGCTCAGGTTTATCGCTTTCCAAGTCCTGATAATACAAGGCCGTCACGCCCACGCCAAAACGCAGACGGTCATCGCCCAGACGAAAAGCCGGTTCGCCGCGACGATTGAAAACGTCCACCGTTTTGGGCGCGGATTGAAGCGCATCTTCCACCACCGCAGCCGGGAACTTGATCACGCGGCCTTCGGCTTTCAACCCGAGCTTTTTCTCCAACAATTTCAGCGCTGACGGCGAATCCACCCGCACGCCGGTCTCGCCCAGGATGCGCAAGGTGTATCGATGCGTTTGCCGGATCTGCTCTTCATTCATCAAGGTCAACTGCGGGCGGACATTATTCATCGAGTCATTCTCCACGATATTTTTTCGTTACGCATAATTCCACACTTCTCCCTGCTCTCCTGTTTCGGCCAACTGCTCCGCTCTTTGCAGCAATCGCACCGCGACCTCTTCATCCACATAAGCGTCACCGCAGCCTGGACAAACGCGTGCAGGCACATTGTTGATCGTCAACCTTGTCTCATCGCGCTCCAAAGTTACGGATGTGAAGCCGTCCGCAGTTTCAGCCTGCCTGCAAATAAGGCACTTCATCATTTACCGCACCAAACATCGGAGGCTCTCCAAAGTTTTCGTTTTTCCTTTGTGTCCTTCGTGTCCTTTGTGGTTAAATATTTTTTCACTTCCGGCTCCGGGAATCTTTTTTCCATTTATCGGGATCGGGGACGTAAACCGTGATGATGGTAGTTTCTTTTGTATCTGTATTTTCAGACGTAACCACATGGAACGGACGCCTGCCCTGAAACCCC
>JAJYOH010000416.1 GCA_021796315.1 Chloroflexota bacterium | reverse complement strand
TTTCTTCATTGGTCATTTCCAGTAATTGAAAAGTTTCAAGTAGATTCAACAAGATCAAATCCGTAAATGTGTGCACCTGACGCAGCATCTCGCCCCAGGCCTGCCCGGATGGAATATTGGCATCCTGATAGACGTTGATGATGGATTCGAGTAAAACATCGCGAAAAAATAAAAATGCACGCACCGCCTCGAGACTGCTCAGGCCGACGCGGTGGGCACGTGAGGCGTATTCATATCCAATGGCGTGGGTTTCGGAAGATGCGTCCTGTCCGTTGGCCGCGAGATAGGACATGAGCCCCTGAAAAAGCATGTGAGCGCTTCGGCGATATTGCATGCGCGCTTCCTGATCCAGCTTTTGATACCAGGCCTCGGCCTCAAGTTTCCCTTCAGTGATTCGCAGGCGGACATTCCGCACCGCTGATTGCATCATGGCTTCAGGTGCCACATCACTAGGATGGCGAGCCTGTTTGGCCCATAATTCCACATCGATACGTTTATAGCGGCGATGTCCGCCTTTGGTGGTTTGCACCGGCAGCAGGCCTTTGTTTGACCACAAGCGCACTGTGCTGGGATGAACGCCAAGCAGCCTGGCCGCGCCGCTCAACGAAAGCCAATCTTCGCTCATGCGATTCGCCCGATGGTGTGGATGGTTTTATATTGTGGTTGAAAAATAAATTGCTCCATAATTTCCTATGCTCTTAAAGATAGCAAGGGCGCTTGCGCCCTCGCTCTGAGATTGAATTCTACTTTTCAGAGCAAATGCGTCAATGTAGATTTATACAGATTCTATCAAATGAGGATGAGAGTCATATAAAAAAGATGCCGCCAGCCAAGTTTCTTCGTGTGAGCCGATCGCCAACGTTGACATGCGCGCTTTCCAGTTCGCTGACGGTTAGATTCTCGCCAAAAGTGCCCGCTTCGATCTCACGTCCCAATTCTTTTGACCACCGAACACAATCCGCCGCGCCATAAACGTAGATCGCCTGGTCCGATCCGCTGTGATTCTTTTGATCGCAGATAAAATTTTCCCTGACGCCAAGTGTTGTAATCTCCACCGGTTCACGGGTTGGAAGTTTATAAATTCCCGTCGTTTCGATCTCGTTCCTTTGGGCTGGGTCCATTCGCTTCCGATATCCACACTGACAAGTTCCATTTGAGGAGCGCCTCTCCCGAATTTGTATCATACCGACACGCCGCGCTTATGCCTTCAACTTACATCCCTGCCTTCCCACTCGCTCATAAATTGGTCAAGAAATTCAACCATGGTCTCATGCCTGTGTGCCGCGATCCGCTTTGCAGTGGATGTGTTCATCCTGTCCTTGAGCAGAAGCAATTTTTCGTAAAAGTGATTGAGGGTCGCGCTTTTGCTGTTCTTATATTGCTCGAAGGCCGCGTGCATTTGCGGCGGAGAATCGGGATCGTACATCAGCCTGTTTTTGTAACCGCCATAAGCGAAGGCGCGGCCAATCCCGATCGCGCCGATGGCATCCAGACGGTCGGCATCCTGAACAATGAAACCTTCGATACTTTTCATTTCATTCTCCACATTCGCGCCTTCATAGGAAATGTGCATGATGATCTCGCAAACCTGTTCAATTATGTGGGAATCAACGCTGCATGATTCCATCCACGCCCTGGCGCGCTGCGGAGTTTCATCTTCTCTGTCGTTGAACTTCCAATCGTCCAGGTCATGGAGCAGGGCCGCAAGCTGGACAATGAAAGAATCCGCTTTTTCGTGTTCGCTGATCGTAATAGCGTTCTTCCAGACGCGATAAATATGCCACCAATCGTGGCCGGCCGAATCGTCCAAGAATTCCTGCTTTATATGTTCGGCTGTTTTTTGGATGATCTCTTGTTGGGTCATAAGACCTATTTTGCCACAGAAAGCAAGATCTTCAGCTCCCACCTGCGGCTGGATATTACATCGCCACTGAGCGTGGATCAAACCGCGCAGCAGATTCGATCAATTCTTTCAAATAGTCCCAGGGAGCATTCTCAAACGAATCAATCCTGACAAACCGTTTGTATTTTTGCGTCCCTTCCAAGAGATGCCGCGGGTCGGACAAAAAAGCGCCGTGGATAAATGCCAGGCGGATATGATCTTCGTGGATGCCGATCTGACAGATCCCCGCACTGACGATTCCCCCGCGCCCTTCGTGAAAATAACTTAATCCTCCCCAACGAACAACCTCGACCGCATCTGGTGCGACAGATGCAATGATATTTCTCAATTCAAAAACGATGTCTTGTAAATACGGGGATGTACGTTCGAGAAAAGTTTCGATCTGGCGCATAGGGAGCATAATTTCTTACTCCAAAAATATTATACCCGCCTCATCATAGACTTTCATTAACCTCCCCACTCGTCCAGTTGCGGAAAAGTCAAACAAGTCTTATAGTCCTACGAGTCTGACGGGGTAAACCTGTCAGACTCGTTCGACCTTTTAGACTAGGAGACTTCTTTTATGTTCCATGGCGGTGGTGGTTGGTTTAGCTATATGCGTTCGGGCGACCAGAAGCCCAAGCTGACGCGCGAATTATTGGGACGCGTGCTCGCGTATGCGCGACCTTACTGGCAGGGAATCGGCGGGATGCTGGCGTTGATCCTGCTCAGCACGGGTGTGAGCCTGGTCTCACCGCTCATCTTCCGCACAATGATCGACCAGGTGCTTCCGCAAAAAAACCTGCATGAACTTTTACTGCTGGCGCTGGCATTATTATTCCTGCCGATCCTCAACGGCGTAATCTCGGTCTTCCAAAGACGGTTGAACTCGTCCGTGGGCGAAGGCGTGACCTATGACCTGCGCGTGGCATTATTCGAGCGACTACAGCGCATGTCCCTGCGTTTCTTCACCAACACCAAAGTCGGCGAGTTGATGAGCCGCCTCAACAACGACGTGGTCGGCGCGCAGAACGCCATCAGCAACACGATCGTCAACATTATCACCAACATCATCGAAGCCATTGCTTTGCTGGCCGTGATGCTCACGCTCGAATGGCGGCTGACGATTGTCAGCGTGCTGATCCTGCCGCTGTTCATCATCGCCGCTCAGCGGCTGGGCATCGTCCTGCGCGACGCCGCCCGGCGGTCCATGGAACTGAACGCCGAGATGAATGCCCACATGAACGAGACGCTCAACATCGGCGGTGCGCTGCTGGTCAAATTGTTCGGGCGCGCCAACGATGAAGGCAACCGCTTCCGCGAGCGCGCCGGGAACGTGCGAGACATCGGTGTGCGCCGCGCCGTGATCGGCTCGACCTTTTTCATGATCCTCGGCTTGGTCAGCGCGGTGGGCACGGCTCTGGTCTATGGCCTGGGCGGATACTTCGTCATTCAAGGTTCGTTCACGGTTGGCACCATCGTCGCCTTCGGCGCATATCTCGGCCAACTTTACGGCACGCTGCAGGGACTGGCCTCTGCACCGGTAGACTTCAGCACTTCGATGGTCAGCTTCGAGCGCGTCTTCGAACTGCTCGACCTGCCGCACGACATCGTCGAGGAAAAAGATGCGACTGAATTAAAAGATGTCAAAGGCGATCTCGTTTTTGAAAACGTCACCTTCAACTACGACATTGATGAAAGCAAACTGTTGAAAGATGTCAAACGCTACGGACGCATGGAAGACGTCGGTGCGGTTCTTTCTTTGACGGATAAAGACCGCGGACCGAAGACCGAGGACGGTGGTCAATCGTCTGTCGTCCGTGGTCAAAATGGAAACGGCTCTTCATCCGATGGGGAGGCTGATTCAACATCCCAAGCCCGCGAGGTCGCGTTGGAAGACATTTCCTTCCGCGCCGCGCCGGGTCAGCTCGTCGCTCTGGTCGGACCTTCGGGCGCGGGCAAAACAACGTTGACGTATCTCATCCCGCGCCTGTATGACCCAACCAGCGGAGTCATCCGCATCGATGGGCGCGACTTGAAAGATGTGACGCTCGATTCGCTTTCGTCCGCCATCGGCATGGTGACGCAGGAGACGTATCTTTTCCACGACACGATCCGCACCAACCTGACGTATGCGAAGATGGACGCGACGCAAGCCGAGATCGAAGCCGCGGCCAAGGCGGCCAACATTCATCAGTTCATCGTGGACTTGCCCGACCGTTACGACACGATCGTTGGCGAGCGCGGTTATCGTCTGAGTGGCGGAGAGAAACAGCGCATCGCGCTGGCGCGCGTGATCCTGAAAGACCCAAAGATTTTAGTGCTCGATGAAGCCACGAGTTCGCTCGACAGCGAATCTGAATCATTGATTCAAGACGCGTTGAAGCGCGTCATGGCGGGACGGACTTCAATTGTGATTGCCCATCGTCTATCCACGATTTTGGCGGCGGATTTAATTTTGGTGATGGATCGAGGCAGGATCGTCGAACGCGGCACGCACGAGCAGTTGCTCGCGACGGGAGGACTATATAGTCAGTTGTATGAGACGCAGTTCAAGAGAGAAAAGGTTTGACCCCCTCCCAGCCTCCCCCAAATCCGACGATTTAACCGTTGAATGCATATTCCAAATTTACATTGTCATATTTGGGGGAGGTGCCGAAGGCGGTAGGGGTTATAGTCAGTTGCATGAGACGCAGTTTAAGAGAGAACGCGTTTAATTTCGGCTTATTTAAATATGCTATACTTTGGATTGAGCAAGGAGATAGAAATGACTCAATTAGAGTTAGTCATCTCTGAAATTGAAAAACTTCCTCCCGCTGAACAAAATCAGTTTACGGCGTGGATCCTGGAAGAATTACATTCCGAAGAACGTTGGTCCAAATTATTCGCCAAATCCAGCGATGTATTATCGAGTCTCGCGGATGAAGCATTGGCGGAACATAAGGCAAAGAAAACAAAAAAACTCGATCCCGAAACTTTATGAACTCTCACATCACAGATAAGTTTCGGAAAGCCTTCGCAGAATTGCCTGCCGACGTTCAAAAACAAGCGCGGCAGGCATATCGTCTTTTTATTGAGAACCCTCATCATCCAAGTTTGCGCTTCAAGTCCATTTATCCGACCCGCCCCATTTACTCTGTGCGGATTGGGTTGGAATATCGCGCTGTCGGTATTCGCGAAGAGGATGACATTATCTGGTATTGGATTGGTTCGCACACAGACTACGACAAGTTGATTCGACAGTTCGGGAAATAAAGCCATGAAGGTCGTTTATGATCGCGAGACTGACACTTTAACCATCATCTTCGCTGAAACACCCATCGTGGAAAGCGACGAAGACAAACCGGGTGTAATTCTCGATTACGACGAGAAGGGCAATCTCATTTCTCTTGAAATTCTCGACGCCTCCAGCCGCGTCAGTGTGCCGAGCAAAATCGAGCATCAAGTTTCACCAGTCGCAGGCTAGCCGCTGATTTTTTAGTGATGGATAGGGGACGGATTGTCGAACGCGGCACGCACTCGCGATGTGGAAAGCGACCTCATCCCAACCCCTCTCCTTTAGGAGAAGGGAGTCCGCGCGGCATAAACAAAGACCTCCAAGATTTGAAAATCTTGGAGGTCCGGTTACCAATTTTATCGCTTTGTCGAGTATCGACCTGCTTCTTCCTGCACCTTCTTCAACTTCATCACTAACTTCAATGCTTCATTGACGGGATTTTAGT
>JAJYOH010000415.1 GCA_021796315.1 Chloroflexota bacterium | reverse complement strand
GCGTATCAATATTTGCAGGCACTTTCGCAACAGGTCAATCAGCCGGTGGTCGAAGCCAGCCTGCAACTCCAGGGGACGGAGGTAGCTGCCAAGCCGGGTCAGCCGGGGCGTGCGCTCAATGTGAATGCAACCCTGTTGTACTTGAGCGCGCAGCTGCAGTCTTTTAGCGATGGCGAAGTGCCGCTGGTTGTGCAGGAAACACAGCCAACGATCAAGGATGTTTCCGCACAGGCCGAAACGGCGCGCTCGGTTTTGAGTCAGCCATTGCGATTGGTTATTCCGAACGCACAGGCCAGCGACCCTGGTCCCTGGGTATACGATGTGCAAATATTGGCAAATATGATCGGCGTTCAGCGCGTTCAGAACGGCGATAAGGTTGGAGTGCAGGTGACGCTCAACCCGGATACTTTACGCCAGATGTTGGCAGGAGTCGAAACACAAGTAGATCGGCAATCGTCCAACGCGCGCTTTCACTTTAACGAGGCTACCGGCCAGTTGGTTGCCAAGACTCCTTCCAACACGGGTCGCAAGCTGGATGTGGATGCCAGTCTCAAGGCGATTACTGATGGCTTATTGAAAGGCGAGCATACCATTCCGCTTGTGATTCAAGAGACGCAGCCGACCCTGCCGGACACGGCTACCGCGCAACAATTGGGGATCACGCAACTGCTTCCGAACGGTCAGCAGACCTCATATTTTTGGGGATCAAACGCCGCACGTATTCAAAATATCACAACCGCCGCGGAGCGCTTTGACGGTGTATTGGTCGCCCCAGGCGAAACGTTTTCGATGGGGCAGGCTCTGGGTGACGTGAGTCTGGATAATGGATTTACCGAAGCGCTCATCATTTACGGCGGACGCACGATCAAGGGCGTGGGCGGCGGCGTCTGTCAAGTCAGCACCACCTTGTTCCGCACCGTGTTCTTTGCCGGCTTCCCCGTGGCGGAGCGCGTCTCACATGCGTATCGCGTTTCATATTATGAAGAGACCTCCAGTGGTGTGAGCGATCCGAAATTGGCGGGACTGGATGCAACCGTCTATTTTCCGCTGGTTGATTTTAAATTCACTAACAATTCCCCTTACTGGATTTTGATGGAAACGAAGGTGGATGTGGGCTCACGTTCGCTGACCTGGAAATTTTACTCAACATACGACGGGCGCACTGTGAACTGGAATACAACCGGCCCGCAAAACGTTGTCCCGGCGCCCGCCCCGTCGTTCGTTCAGAACTCCGACTTGAAACCGGGTCAGATTAAACAAACAGATTGGGCCGCCAATGGCGCGGACGTGGATGTAACGCGTACAGTTTCAAAAAATGGCGCACTTCTTTTTCAAGATGAATTCCAGACTCATTACCAGGCCTGGCAGGCAGTTTGTGAATATGCGCCTGGCGTCCCGGACCCTCAGAAACTTGCAGAGCGCAGAAACATTTGCAGACCGCCCGCATCCTAACATGCTGTCGGAGAGCAGTGTTTCGTGATGCAAAGCGCCAATTCGAACCGCGCAGCACGCTAAGAATGCCAAGAATAGCTTTTAAAGCTTCGCGCTCTGCGCGGCAAAAGTGCCTGCTGGTGAAATTCTCCGACAGCCTGCTGGCATGGTAAAATTGCGCCCGGATTGGAGTAGAAATGGTCAGTAAAGATTTGCTTGAAATTTTGCGTTGCCCGAACTGCGTCCGCGAAAAAGATGGACTGCTGAAACTTCACAAGGATACCTGGCTGATCTGTCAGGATTGTGGCCGCAAGTACCCAATTGTGGATGATATCCCGGTCATGTTGATCGATGAAGGGGATAAGTGGATCGACACGGCGCAGGATAAACTGCCCGTTCCGCCGCCCTCCAAATAACGAGTCTTCCGTGTCTTTCCTGGACGATCTGCTGGTGGACCTGACCAGTGGAGATGAATCTCGTGCCGAAGCCGCTGCGTCAGAACTGGCGCAATTGGGCGACTCTGCGCTCGTTGCGTTAAGAGCTTTGTTGGAATCTTCAGACGCAGATCAGCGTTGGTGGGCGGTTCGAACTCTGGCGCAAATTCCTGATGTTGAGGCCGGTTTGTTTTTAACCGCACTGAACGACTCTTCGGTAGAAGTCCGTCAAGCCGCGGCGCTGGCACTCGCCGCGCACCCGTTTGAAGAGGCCGCGCCGCTGCTTGTCCGGGCTTTGAACGATGCCGACAGCATGGTTGGAGCTCTATCCGCCAATGCGCTCATCGCCATCGGCAAACCGGCTGTGCCCATCCTGCTTAGCGCATTGGAGAGTGTCTCACAATCCGCGCGAATTCAGATGATGCGCGCCCTGGCGGAACTACAAGATCAGCGCGCCATCCCAACTCTGTTGAAGGCCGCAGAGTCAGATTCAGCCATGTTGAATTATTGGGCAAATGAAGGTCTCGAACGACTTGGCCTGAATATGATATATATTAAGCCTGAGTAACCCATGAAAAATATTCTGGATACCTTGAAAGATCTTTTGAAAAATATAAAATTCCCGAAAATGCGGAGACTGTCCGTGCGCCAGTTGGTTTTCTGGGGCGTTATGGCGGTTGCAGCCGTCGGGCTGTTTATCTTTGCGCGCAACTTTACGGCCTGTTGGAAATTGACTTCTTTATCTGGCATTCCGCTGCCCACATGTCCGGGCGGAAGTGCGGATTTGGGTGTTGGGTCCCCGGCGGTCAATTCTCAGGGAACGCCTGTCGATATTTCGCAGCTGCCGCCGACGCCCGAAGTTGCCGCGCCAGAAGTGCAGTACCCACAATGGGACGGCGCCAGCCGGATCAATATCGTGTTCTTTGGCCTGCGCGGCGGCGATATCTCCGAAAGTGATTGCCCGCAATGTACGGATACTATCATTTTATTAACCGTTGACCCTGCCACAAAAACGGCAGGGATGTTATCCATTCCGCGCGATTTGTGGGTTAACATCCCCGGATTTACCTATAGCCGCATCAACACAGCCTGGACTACTGGTGAGGCCGCTAAATTGCCGGGCGGCGGCCCTGGTCTGGCGATGAAAACTGTCTCGCAATTTGTCGGCGTGCCTGTCCAATACTATGTTCAAGTAAGCTTTGATACCTTTGTCTCACTCATTAATGAGATTGGCGGCGTTGATGTCTATTCGGATGAGAATTTGGTGCTTGACCCTATGGGTACCGGCAAGGATCACGTTAGGATCACCTGTTGCGGTATGCGGCATTTGACCGGTCAAATTGCCCTGGCCTATGCGCGTTGCCGCGAGGAATCCAAGGGATGTACTGATGGCGATGTGGGCCGCGCCAAGCGTCAGCAGAAAGTGATTCTCGGGATTCGCGAAAAAGTATTCAGCCCGGAGTACTTCCCTAAATTGATGGCTCAAGCGCCGCAAATGTATAAAATTTTTTCCGCAGGAATTAGCACCAACATGTCGTTCGATGACGCCCTCAAACTGGCGGTTTTGGCGAAGGATATTCCCGTCGAAAGCATTAAGCAGGGCGTCATTGACAACAGCATGACTGTCTTTGAGAATGTGATATTAGGCGGTCAGAATGCGAGCGTCATCAAACCTGTCCCGGATAAGATCCGCCTTTTACGTGATGAAATCTTTACTTCGGGCGGACCGGTCAGCCCGATCGCGCAGGGCGATCCAGTGGCTTTAATGAAAGCAGATGGCGCTCGTGTGCGCGTTACGAATAATACCTACACGGCCCAACTTGATACCCGTACGGGCAACTTCCTGATCTCGCAGGGCATGCAAGTAACAGAGCTTGGCACTCCGACCGGGGTCTCTGACCAAACGACCGTAGTTGTATACTCTCCCAAGTTGTATGCCTTGCGGTATTTGATCTCCATGTTTGGTATAACGAGCAGCAACCAAATCCTTTTCAAAAGTGATCCGGCCTCGGCAGTCGATATAGAAATCAGAGTTGGGAACGATTGGGTTTCCAAACTCCCGGCAGGATATTAGACCTCTTGCATAAGTAATGTGTCCCTGTTTTTCCTTCCGCTAGCAGGCTGTCGGAGAAATCAATCCGTGTCAGTTTTTTACCGCGAAGCACGCTAAGACCGCCAAGAAAGCCCTTAACACTTCGCGTTCTTTGCGCTCTTAGCGGTTCAAATTGGCATTTTACATCGCGAATCACTGCTCTCCGACAAACTCCTAGACTGCGCGAATTCACGTGAATTTTTAGCCATTGTGTGCGCCCTGGATTATTTGTCGAAACATAAACTCGATTGGCCGATCTATTCTGAGGCGGCCATGACCCGGGTCTAGGCTGGGAAGTGCAACACCAAGCTGGCGCGCTTGTCAACGAACGCCATGTTATTTCAATTAATTGCTCGTGCTGAAGAGACCCTAAAGGTTTCTAAAACTTTTAGAGTCTATAAATGGGATACCGAGCTTTGGGGCGAGAACCCCGCAGATTTTGGGAGGAAGTAAGTTGACGTATAATTCCAGCATGGAGACCCCAAAGGTTTTTCAAGTCCCCCCGCTAAATAAACGCAAACGCATTCCGATGAAGACGATTCGCGCGATTGCAAAGCACATCGCCGAAAAATTCGACCCAGAGCAGATCATTCTATTCGGCTCGCACGCGTATGGAAAACCGACTGCCTGGAGCGATGTGGATTTGTTGGTGGTGATGGATACACCCAAAGGGGAGATGGATGCGATTCTCGAAGTTGGCGATTCCCTGCCGGATTTGGAATTTAGCGTGGATGTCGTTGTCCGTTCGCGACAGGTTCTTGAAAAACGAAAAAAAATGGGAGATTGGTTTTTACGTGAAATTACCAGAAAGGGGAAAATCCTGTATGAAAGATATAACTAAAGAATGGGTGTTCAAAGCTGAAGAGGATTTTTATGGCGCTGACTTGCTATTGCACGCAGGCGAGACTCCCATATCGGACACCGCCTGCTTTCATTGCCAGCAATGCGCCGAAAAACATCTCAAGGCTTATTTGCAGGAACAAGATGTGGAGTTCGAGCGCAGCCATGAATTACTACCGCTCCTTCTTCTCTGTGCTTCACAGGATGCGGGATTCAGAGCCATAAAACGCGAATCTGAAATGTTAAACCGATTTGCCGTGATTGTGCGTTATCCCGGAATTAACATCAACGCGGATACCGCCGAAGATGCTTTGAACGCGGCGAAGCGTGTGTGGAAATTCGTCCGAAGTAAACTCAACATTAAATAAGATGCTGACCTGGCTTTTCGTGAGAACCCCGCGAATTCACAGAGTGAAGTAATTCGTTCGCAAACAAAAAAGCGGACGGCGTTCGCGGCCCGCAACTTTCTTACAAATCTTCCGGTTTCAATCCTGTAACCTTTGCCAGCCTCGCCAGCATCTTTGGTCCAATCTCATCGCTATCATGAAAAGCAAAAACTACATCGGGCCAGTCTGAACGTTCCAGGACTTTATGCGAGCCTGTCTGTCTTTTGACGCGCCAACCGATGCGTTGGAGCGCGGCCAGCAAACGTTTCGCTTTGACGGATTTCCAATCGCTCATGCCGCAGAGAAGGAGAACATCAGCGTGGAGGCGGCTTCGCCATTTTCGAGCCGGTCTGCCATGACACGCAAAGCCAGTGCTTGTGCGTGTGCCACTGCCTCATCCGGGTCTTTGCCATAGGTTAACACACCTGGCAATTCCTTTACTTCCGCCAGCCAGCGGCCATCTTCTTCC
>JAJYOH010000414.1 GCA_021796315.1 Chloroflexota bacterium | reverse complement strand
GATTATTCTTTTCCACTTCGATAGGCATTTTGACGTTTCCATGAAAAAATCGCAGCTATTCGATGCTTTTTTTGCCAACTTTCTCCCACTTTCATCTGATGAAAATGGCGCACCGACCTTTTTGCAGTAGAGTCACTCTTTAAATAACAAAGACTCCCTGATAAAAGAGAATCCCTGTGCGTTATTTCTGCTTATGTTATGACTTGGGTGGTTCCTGGCTGGGCGGCTCCTGCGCAGTTTCTTTTTTATCATCCTTATCATCCGTGCCAGACAAGCCTTCGCGGAAATTGCGAATGCCCTTGCCAATTTCCCCGGCGACCTGGCCGATACGTCCGGGACCAAAAAGCAGGACAACAATTATCAACACAATGATTAGTTCGGGTGCGCCAATATCCATAGGATCTCCTTCCTTGTTTAATCTATCACAATCCATATGGAATGGGGCATCTTTTGACCCATGTTCTCATCATTTTCTAACTGTCCATCCGCTAGAATGGTTTTGACTTTTCTTAATTTTCGGCCAGCCGGGTGTCCACGGCGGCGGATTGTCAGAGATTCATCCGATCAGGTGAGCAATGAAAAATGCCGCGCCTGCCGCCAGTCCGCCAATCAACATGGTCTGAAATGCAGCGCGCACCGGATGCGAACCCGTGAAACGGCCCTTGATGTAACCAAAGACTCCCAGCGCCAGAATAGTCACAATGACCGAAAGCGGAAGCGCTTCGCCTGCTTTGGAAATAAAGATGTATGGCGAAAGCGGAATAAGCCCGCCGCCGACGTAAGATAGGGCGATGGTCAACGCGCTGGTCAGTGCGCGTTTCGGGTCTGGCTCTTCCAATCCCAACTCAAAGCGCATCATGAAGTCAACCCAATCTTTAGGGCGATTCTGCAGAGCCTTGACCACAGGCTGACTTTCCTTCTTCGTCAGACCGTAGGATGTAAAAATTTCCTCCGTCTCGAGTATCTCAAAATCTGTCTTGGTAATAATCTCATCGTTTTCGCGTGCCAGCTCACTGACATAATGTTCGGAATCTGAACGGGCGGCGAGATAGCCGCCCAAGCCCATGGCGATGGAACCCGCCGCGATCTCGGCAAATCCGGCCGTGACAACGATTCCGCTGGTGGCGACCGCTGAAAGTCCGGCGGCAAGCGCGAACGGAACGGTCAGCCCATCAGACATGCCGATCACAATATCCCGAACGGTTTCAGAAGCAGTAAAATGTTTTTCGACGTGCGGTGTTTGCGGCATGAGATTCTCCTTGATGCAAGTATAGACGTTATGAAAAAACCTTGCAACATGTGAAATGAAGTGTAAAATTGAAAAGTCAAAACTTTGTAACGCCGCGACTGCGGCGTTCCCTTAACCCAAAAGGAGAATCCCCATGTACCACACCATTATTATCGTCGGCAACCTCGGCAAGGACCCCGAAATGCGTTACACGCCATCGGGCCAGGCCGTGACATCTTTTTCAGTCGCCACCAACCGCAAGTACACTTCGTCGAACGGTGAACAGGTCAACGAGACGATCTGGTTCCGGGTCTCAGCCTGGGGCAAGACCGCCGAGATTTGCAACCAATATCTAAAGAAAGGCTCGAAGGTGCTCGTGGAAGGCCGCCTGACTCCCGATAAAACCACCGGCGGGCCGCGCATCTGGCAAAAGCAGGATGGCACCTCCGGCGCTTCGTTCGAGGTGACGGCGGGTACGGTTCGCTTCCTGAGCTCACGCGGCGAAGGCGACGCCAGTGGCGGCGGTATGCCCGCTGACAGCGGCGACTTCTCCGCTCCTGCCGAAGACGATATCCCATTCTAAGTGATGAAAAGGGCACAGCGACCCTTCGACAAGCTCACCTGTGCCTGCGGCACTGGCGCAGGCAGGGCAAGCGCTGTGCCCTTTAACAAAGATACTGGAAATCTTATGGCTCTCCCCCAACCACAAGGCCCTATTCTTGAAATCCCGCCCAGCCTCGAAACGGTCTACACCAACCTGGCACGAATATCCCACTCTCCCGCCGACATCGTCATAGACTTCGCCCAACTGCTTCCGGTCGAAACAAAAGCCGTCGTCAAGGCGCGCGTCTTGATGTCTCCGCTTTCGGCCAAATTATTGCTGCGCGCGCTGACCGAAAACATCGCCCGTTATGAAGCCGCCTTCGGCGAGATCAACGTACCGGTCAACTCTTCGCTGGCTGATAATCTTTTCAAGCCGCACCAGCCGCCGGAACCGCCTAAAGAAGAAAAACCTTAGATTTTCTCCGCAGGATATTTTATGCACAAACTTGAAAGCATTGCCGAAAGAATCCGCATCAGTTTCGACGCGCGCACTGCGGCGCGGGATCAGGCTTTATCCCAAGCCCGCCAGTTGACACGCGCCTGCTCGCTCGCCATCCGCGCCGTTCATCGTGACGAATCCGATGCAATGAACGAACATTTGTCGGAAGCGCGTAAACTAACTGAAGGCTTGAAAAACGATCTGGCAAAATATCCCGACCTGTTTTATGCCGGTTACACCCAGGACGCGTTGAAGGAATTTGTCGAAGCCAACGTCACTTGCGCGCTGATCCAAAACAAACCGCTGCTCACGCCTGAAGAATTGGGCGTGGCAGATTCAACTTATTTGAACGGCATGGCGGAAGTGGTCGGCGAGCTGCGGCGCAGGATCATGGACATTTTGCGTCACGGATATTCCAAAGAGGCCGAGCGATTGCTCACCATCATGGACGATATTTATTCCATGCTGGTCACGATGGATTATCCCGACGCGATCACCAACGGCCTGCGCCGCCAGACCGACCTGGCGCGCGGCATCATCGAGAAGACGCGCGGCGACATCACGTTCAGTCTGCGCGGCGAACACCTGGAGCAGGCTATCGGGCGGCTGAGCGCTCAATTGAACGGCGGCCAGCCGGAAGTCCAGAAAAGCAGCGGACAAGCCGCTTCATCCGGGCAGGAAGATTAATCATGGCAAAAGCAGGCAGACGTTATGCGCTCGTTGTTTACACGCGCATGATGGACCGCTGGTGGCCTGCGATCTTTTTGCTGGGGATCGCAGTGATCGTATTGGCCTGGCCGTTCTATCAAGACTCGTACACACGACTCACTGAATCATGGCGTTGGATGACGATGGCGGGAGTAGGTTCGGGCGTGGTCTTGATATCGCTCATCATGCTGGCGTTGCGCAAGAGCGCCTATGTGCAGCCATTCAGCGATCATTTGCTATTGGCCACGCCAATTTTTCGATTGAATATTTCCTATCGCCGCGTCCTGCGCACCACGACCGCTGGCATGGCAGCCTTGTTTCCTCCCAAAAGTTTGCGCGGCATGAAACGCGAGATCATCGAGCCGCTGGCCGGAATGACCGCCGTGGTGGTCGACCTGAATGCGTTCCCCATTTCGCGCAGCGCGTTGAATTTATTTCTCTCGTCTTTTTTCTTCAAGGATAAAACGCCGCATCTTGTGATCCTGGTCCAAAACTGGATGGGCTTCGGTACCGAGATGGATAGTATGCGTACCAGCGACAATCAATCCATACACCAAAGATCGATAACAAATCAGTCCATTCTCCCGCGCCTGCCGAAAAAATGAATATTTACTTTGCATGTTCGATCACAGGCGGGCGCCAGTACGAGCGCGTCTATCAGGACCTGACAGCGGCCCTGCTTACGGACGGCCACACCGTTCCGACGGCGCATCTGGCCGACTCGAACGTCATGGCGATGGAAGCAGTTGTCTCGGCGCGTGATGTTTACGAACGCGATGTGACCTGGATCCGCGCGGCTGACGCGTTGATCGCAGAGGTCAGCGTGCCATCGCATGGTGTGGGATATGAAATTGGTTTCGCATTGAATGTGGGCAAACCGGTTTTATGTCTGTACCAGGCCGGACGAAAAGTCTCGAAGATGATCAGCGGCAATACGCATCCGAATTTGAGGGTTGAGGTTTACAGAGATTCACAAAATGCGGTTTTGATCGCAAGGGGTTTTTTGGCTTGTGTGAAATAACAATCAATGCAAAAGCGCGAACTGGCAAAAACAAGAAAGCACATAAGCCCTAAGATGTGTTACGATCAAAAACCAGCCTTGTGCTTTTCGGAGGAATTTATTATACTGTGACATATGGTTTATAGCACATTGTTTCGGCTCCACTCGCAAGACCTTTCATCAGAGGCGGAAGTTGAAACTCGCTTATTAGCCCCTCTATTTGCAGATTTGGGGTATCCAAAAACCGCCGTCCTTCCTAAAAAATCTTTGCCATCATTGATAATCGCATCTGGCAGAAAGAAATCATCCATCACAGCCGATTTCTTTTTACTTGGAAAAAATAATAAAGCTAAAGTTGTAGTGGAGGCCAAAGAACCCCAAGAGTCGGTTCAGGATGCTTGGGGGCAAACTGCAAGTTACGCCCTAAGTTATAATCGCGACAAAGACGATGGCGAAAAGATCAAATGGCTGCTGATTAGCAATGGCCACATTACCTCCCTATATCAAGTGGATAGCGAGCGGCCAATCGTCACGCTTAAGCTATCGGATTTTGCCAGCGGTTCCCCCCCCCTTATGTTTCATTACGCTCATATATTAAGCATATTAGTGATGATGAAATCGTTACAGGCGGCCTCGCTTTTAGCGTAATTTCGCCGCGAGAACTAAACGACCTGTTTCAAAAATGCCATGACTTGGTTTGGAAGAAAGAAAAATTAAATCCAACTGATGCTTTCTTCGAGTTCTGTAAATTTATCTTCCTTAAGATAAGAGTAGATAAAGAGCGTGTGAAGAATGGAAATAAACTACACGCTTACGAATTGCCAATGACATTAGATTGGCTGGACGCACAAAAAGCGACCCTCGCGCATCCGGTACGAGATGCTTTGTTTGTTACCCTTAGAGACAATCTTGAAGCGGAAATACACAATGGCACGAAACGCCGGATATTTGAACCGGGAGAAACTTTTCGCCTCAGCGCAGACACGACTCGTGAGTTAATAAAGCGATTTCAAAACATAAATTTGAGTTCAATTGATGAAGATTTGAACGGGAGAATGTTTGAAGTCTTCTTGAACTCTGCGGTAAGAGGAAAAGAGTTGGGTCAATACTTCACCCCGCGCCCTTTGGTAGATTTCATGACTCGAATTGGCCTAGATAGCAAGAGCGACATAGCAAATCCGCCGAAGGTCATAGACGCGTGCTGCGGAACATCAGGTTTCTTAATCGAAGTTATGGCTTATTTAATGGCATTAACGCGTAACGATACTCGTTTTACACCATTGCAAAAGAAAGAGCTTATCAGAAGAATTACGAATGAGTCTCTTTTTGGAATAGAGGCCAATGAGCGAGTGAGCCGAATTGCCAGAATTAATATGTATTTACATGGCGACGGCGGCAGTCATATATTTCATAGCGATGGATTAGACAATTCTCCAGTTCCAGCGGAAGATATGTCAGATGAACATCGGCAAGAGAATAGATATGTGGTGCAATTGAAGCAGAGCGAGTAAACTTTGGAGATGATAACATACGAAAAACTTCGCAGAAAACCGCGGGTCGCCAAAAGTTTAATTGGGATGCCAATGGTCGAGTTTGAGCAGTTGTACGCTGAGTTTGAAATAGCCCACACCGAGTGGCTGGAGGCTTCCCCGACCATCCGTGGCAAGAAAAAACGCCAACGC
>JAJYOH010000413.1 GCA_021796315.1 Chloroflexota bacterium | reverse complement strand
GTCATCCCAGATAAAGCGAGCAATCCATGACAAATTCTTTTGAAGGCAAGGTGGTTCTCATCACCGGCGCGGGGAAGGGCAAAGGCCGCGCATTGGCTGAAGCTTTTTTGGCGCGCGGCGCATTTGTAGCGGTCAATGATATTTCGCCGATCAATCTCGATGAGTTGGTTTCGCAACGCGGCGGAAGGATCAAATCTTATGTGGATGATGTTGCCAAAAAAGTGGCGGCACAAGCCATTATTAATCAGGTTGAAGATGATTTTGGCGGCATCGACATTTTGATCAACCATGCCGCCGTCGAGCCGCGCGTGGACCTGCTTGCGATGGATGAGTGGGATTGGCATCGTGTGCTGGATGTTAATTTGACGGGCGCATTTTTGATGATGCAATCCGCGGGACGCGTGATGCGCACTAAAAGTTCCCTCTACGGGGACTCCGCAGGTGTGATCGTCAATTTGATAACGGCGGCCCGCTTCGGGGTCGAGAAGGAGGCGGCGTATCTTGCCAGCATGGCTGGTCTAGCAGCGTTGACGCGTTCCTCATCCGCTGAGTTTGCGTCGCATGGCGTTCATGTCCATGCAGTGGGGACGGGAATTCCTGAATTTCATCATGCCGAACCATCCATCCCTGCCGGTTTGGTCGAGGCAGTCTTGTATTTATGCCAGTCGGATTTAAATGGTCAAATTGTCAACCTGGAGGAGCGATGAAGGAATTGCTGGAATATCGGAAGCAGTTGATGGATAATCTTGAAGCAGCTGCAAAGGAATTTCGCAAGGTATGCCTGGCAGTTAAGAATCCATTTTCACCGATTGAGGCGGGCGGATGGAATGTGCATCAGTTGGCGGCGCATACGCGTGATGTGGATAAGTTGGTTTATGGGATGCGCGCCCGCCGCACGTTGGAGGAAAATAATCCGCAGTTCGAAAATTTCGATGGCGATGCCTACATGGCTGAATATTATGATGCAGATGAAAATTTGAGTTCCATGTTGGATGGCTTTGTGTCGAGCGTTTCATCCCTGGTAAAAACTGTACGTGATCTGCCAAGCGAGGCCTGGACGCGTGAGTCGCGTCACATCATTCAGGGCAGCGGCTTGACTTTACAGACCTGGGTTGAACGTGATCTCGGTCACATCAAAGAACATTTGGAAAGCGTGAAGAAAGCGAAGTGATGGTAAATAAAAATTCTCCGCAGATTATTTCTGCGGAGAATTTTTATTTATGTGTTACCAGAGTGGAAAATGAATAAACGATGCCAGCCAGTTTAAGAACAAAGGATGGATTTCGAGGATAAGCAATCCCATGAAGATGCCGACAAAAAATCCCGCAACGATGTCGGACACATAATGGACTCCCATTGCGACGCGTGCCAGCGCCACGAGCGGCGCCCAAATCCATAGGAGCAACGCAGCCCAGCCCGGACCCAAACCGGCCGCAGCAATTGTAATCATGAACGCGCGTGCGGCGTGTCCCGATGGAAATGAATGCGGGTCGGTGTTGCGATAGATGCCGCCCCATTCTCCCTCGGGACGTCTGCGCCGGATAATGAATTTAAGCGACATGACCAGCACAGCCAAAATGGAAATACCCGCCAGTACGATGATGGCCCATTGTTTCCAAAATGAGTCCCCAGCCAGCCACAGGATGATCAGACCCAATCCCCAGAACCAGGAGTCGCCGGAGTGGGCGAAGAAGACCGCGAAGCTGCGAAGCGTGCCGGGCTTTTCGGCCACGCGTAATTTGTTGGATATATCGGCATCGAGTTGAAGGGTGGATTTGAAATTCATGTTCACCTGGATTTTGGAGTCTGTCTGCGGGCAAAAACAACCGCGAAGTTCGCAAAGTTCGCAAAGATTTAAAACTTCCTTCACGTTCTTCCCTGCACTTGCATGCAGGGCAAGTGTGTGGGCTCCGCGGTTCAAGAGTCTTGATGTGTGTCTTCACGATCCGCCCTGTGGCGGGGTTCTATTTCTTTGTGGCCCTGGCAGCCGGTTTCTTTGGGGCCGGTTTGGCCTTTGACACAGATGCTTTCTTTGCGACCGGTTTCTTCCGCACAGCCTTTGCTTTTGGCGCGGATGTCTTGGTTGTCTTTTGGACGCGCGTTTCCAGATCGTCGCGCATCAGTTCGAGTTGGTGAGGCTTGTCCACGTCCATGCCGATTTCAGGATAAGGGCAGACGATGGCGCGGCCCTTCAAACCTAATTTGTCTGCAACTCTCTTGATCACATCGTCAATGGTCAATTGGCGGAATATGAATTTGAAGATGATGTCAAGGCCGATCATCGAAGCCTGCGCAGCGGGATTTTTACGAGCTTCGATCAGTTTGTTCCAGAACTCAGAGTTTTGATTAACGATGGCGGTGCGGGCTACGTTCATATCGCCGCCGCAGACTTCCATATCTTTCAGCGGGGTGTAGGTCCGCTTCGAGCCGGGGAAGCGCGCTTCCATATCTTCGCGGCGCACAACGTTGTAATAAAGGTCATCCTGTGTTTCGCTGGTGGTTTTGACCATCCAATCCACCATCTCGCCGGTGATGCTGGGGATGTCTGAAGAAACGAATAACACATATTTGGCTTTGGGATTAAGTTCCATCACCTTGGCCGTGCCGGCCTTCAGGTTATCCAGCATTTTGCCCTGGTTGGACATGTAGGTAAGCGGCTTTTTACAAGTCAAGTCTGATTTGGCCGAGAGGCCGATGACCACTACGTTGTCGATGGTCTTTGCCTTGCTTAGAGCATCCAGTACCCATTGGATCATGGGTTTACCGGCCACGTCGATCAATGCTTTTGCATCGCCTTTGGAATACTCATACAACGGTTCGTTGGGTTGTGGAATTCCACCCGCGGTAACGACTGCATCCATGATAAATCCTCCTGTCATTGCGAAGGCTGAAAGCCTGAAGCAATCTCCTCGCGAAAGGGGATTGCTTCGCTTTGCTCGCAATGGCGTTAATTCAGTTCCTGCAATTGAGGCTCGAAGCCAAGCTGATTCAACATTTCGGTTAACTCAGGCCAGGTCAATGGACGGCCTTTGCCGGAGACCGCGACCAGTGCGGCTTCCATCATGTTGGTTCCAAAGGAACGGCCATCCAGCACGGGCGTGGTGGTGATGAGATATTTCACACCGGCTTTGCGGAAAGTTTCCACATCTTCAGGCGTGGTCGTGTTCGTGACGATCACTTTATCTTTCATGTCGTAAGGCATGTTGCGTTTTATATAATGACAATCGCCCGCGACCACGGTTGCCCATTGATAATATTTTTCCCATTTGGGCGTGCGCTTTTCCTGTTTTTCGCCGGTGGGATAAACCCATTCGAAAGGCAGGCGTCCAACAACGGGCATGAGCAGGCTGGCTAAAGTTTTGATCTGGTTGATCTTGTGGATGGCGATCGGCACTTCCAGACCGAACATCAGGTCGCCGAAGGTGGTTTCGTAACCGGTCTCCGAAAAAGACCTGGAGAGTCCCCAGCGGTCGACGCCCACAGTCACAAATACTTTGCGCCCGCGTGAATTAATGTAATCGCCGATTTTATCGTCCAAAAATTTAGGGGCTTTGTTTTCGAGCGTATTCTTGAGGCCGCCGCCGTCCACCAGCGGGGTCTTTTTAACATAGCGCACCATCGGCTGGACCGAATAAAACGGATACCATTTTCCATCGACCAGCGCGCCCAGGTCCGCGCCGCCGACGCCGAAGGCATCCACGGTACCATCCATTTCTTTATATTTGAGCGCGGCAGCTTCCATGTCTCCGTCAGTGCCGATGCGTTCGATGCTGACCTTCTCTCCCAATAAAGTTACTTCAACTGCCTTGTCACGTTTTGAAGAACCAATGCTAATGCTGACTGCACGTTTCATGCTTCTCTCCTTGTTTTGCGATGCGGCGAGTATACCCCGAAGTCAGGGGGCTGAGAATGATGAGGTAGCGGAAGCCGCTCAAAATCCGGTAAGATGCGATTTAAAAAACACTGGGCGACTGTGTGAGTGTCGCCCAGAAATTATTTAATATGGCTTGGCCAGCAAATCATCCAGCGCTTTCTTCGAGCCTTCGTCGATCACCGCGTGCTGACTCGCGCCGTGCGCGTCCATCGTGACGACAACCGGGAAATCCTTCACTTCGATCGCCCACATTGCCTCGGGCACGCCGAATTCCATTTTATAGACGCCGAGAACTTTCGTGACGCGTTGAGCGATGAACGAAGCCGCGCCGCCGATGGCGTGGAAATAAACGCCGGGAGTTTCCTGGCAGCCTTTCGACGTTTTCGGTCCCATGCCGCCTTTGCCGATCACGCCTTTGACGTTGAAGTGTTTCATCACGTCGGCCTGGTACGGTTCTTCGCGGATGGATGTGGTCGGCCCGGCCGCGACAAATTTATATTGCTTCGCGTCGAGTCCGCTGACAACCGGGCCGCAATGATAAATGATCGAGCCGTTCAATATTTTTTTCAATTCATCATAAATTTGCAGATCGTCGCCTTTCGGCTCGCGCGTCTTTTTGATGAAAGTTTCGATCATCCATTTGTGTGCCGCGTCGCGTCCGGTGATCATCGTTCCACTTAAAGTTACCGGTTCGCCGACATGCAAACTGCGGATCACGTCATCGCTGATGGGAGTTTTTATTTCGCGCATGATATCTCCTGGCATTTTACGGATTACGCATCACGCATTGCGTGATGCGTAATCCGTAAACTATTTTAATTGTACAAAATTTCTTCGCCATTTACCGTCATCTTGCGGCGGCGATATGCCCAGCACATGTATGAAACGGACACGAAATAAGATGCGGGCAATCGGTGCATACCTGTGATCTTTGTATCGAGCACGGTTGTCTTGCCGCCGAAGCCCATCGGGCCGATGCCCATTTGATTTGCTTCGTTGGTCAATCGCTCTTCGAGTTTTGCGAGTTCAGGATCGGAGTTGCGTTTACCCATTTCACTCAACAAAACTTCCTTGGATTTTGCATAGGATGAACCCCGGTCGCCGCCGATGGCGATCCCTAAAATGCCCGGCGCGCAACCTTGACCTTGTGCCTTTTGCACCGCCTCGAGAGCGACTTTTCTCACCCCGGCCAGGTCGCGTCCCGCGCCGAGAGAGTTATCGGGCAGTGAATATTGCCGCCCGACGTTTTCGCATCCGCCGCCTTTAAGCATGAGTTCGATTGTCAGCGGTTGATCGGCGTCAACTTCTTCAAAATGGATTGTCGGAAAATCTTCGCCGCCGAGATTGTTTCCGCTGTTCTTATCGTAAATTGCATCGACGGCGTTCGGTCGCATGAAGCTGCGTTTGGTGGCGTCCACCAGCGCGTTGCGGATTTGCTCTTTGAGTTTTCGCGTCGACCAGCCTTCGGGGTAGTGGACATAAAAAATTGGCGTGCCGGTATCCTGGCAGATCGGCGTGGAGTTGGCGCGCGAGAGTTCAACATTTTTCAAAATTGTTTCCAACGCGCCGCGCGCTGCTGAACCCGGCTCTTCTTTTTCAACGGCCTCGCGCAAACGTTTTTCCACATCCGGCGGCAAGCTGCTGGATGTGCGGCGGATCAACTCCAAAATTTTTTCGGTCAAATCGGGCTGCATGGAGCCTCCTTCTAAATGATTTTTATAATATTTTCTTCTTCTACCGTACTCGAACTCATTTTTACCGCTAAACGCACGACACCTGCCCTGGCGG
>JAJYOH010000030.1 GCA_021796315.1 Chloroflexota bacterium | reverse complement strand
ATAATCTTTTTTCCTGGTCATTTCTCAAAGCCAACTTCCCGATGATCACGCCTTTCGCGCCCAGGACCCTGCCGCACCTGATGACTTTTGAACAATTCCAATATGCCTTTGTCAACACGCTCCCGCTGAACGTTCAACAGGATGCGTATGAAAAATACGTTGTGCCTGAGTCGCGACAAGTTCCACAGGAATCGTTGGGCAAAGCTGGCAAAGTTGACTTCACTAAAGATCACGCGCCCTTGCTGTTGACCGCAGGCTCGGACGATCACATCATCCCGGCCTCGCTCAACAAATCCAACTATGAGAAATATATGGCGCCAGATTCTGTCACAGACTTCAAGGAATTCCCCGGGCGGACTCACTTCCTGATCGGGCAAAAAGGCTGGGAAGAGATCGCCGATTATGTCGCCGCATGGTTGGAACAAAAAGGAGTCTAGATGAACATCATTGCGAATATCGTCATTGCCATCGTTGCCATCCTGCACATCGGCTTTCTCATCCTTGAGATGTTCCTGTGGACAAAGCCTTTTGGGTTGAAAACTTTCAACATGACCAAAGAGGTCGCTGCATCGTCCGCCGCGCTGGCCGCCAACCAGGGACTCTACAATGGCTTCCTGGCCGCCGGTCTGTTCTGGGGCATTTTCTCCGGCATGGACTCGGTTAAAATATTTTTTCTCGTTTGCGTCTTGATCGCGGGCATCTACGGCGGCCTGACCGCCAAACGCTCCATCCTTTATATGCAGGCGCTTCCCGGATTGATCGGGTTGATCTTGGTTTTTCTTTCGAGGTAGTTTCAGAAATTAAACAGGGACGGAGTCTTACAATCTCGTAAGACTCCGTTTACATTTAATTGTTGGTCCCGACAATAGTTTCTTGTGTAGTAGAATAATTTTCAAAGTTCCAAATTCCACTGAAAGGATTACAACTCATTCATGATGACCCTCACTGGTTTTATTCTGGCCGGGCTGGCCGCCGTCGCGGCGGGTGCGATCAACGCACTGGCAGGCGGAGGCACGCTGATCACTTTCCCGACCCTCGTTGCACTTGGAATCCCTGCGGTCGCATCCAATGTCACCAACACGATTGCGCTTTGCCCAGGCTACATCGGCGGAACGATGGCGCAGGCGAAAGATTTGAAAGGCCAGGAAAAAAGATTATGGGCACTCATCCCGGCCGGAGTCGTCGGCGGAGTCGTCGGCGGCTATCTTTTGCTCAACACTGGCGAAAAACTTTTCAGCGCTCTCGTGCCGTTTCTGATTTTGCTGGCTTCAGGCCTGCTTGCCATCCAAGACCCGGTCAAGGCCTGGCTGGTGCGCCACGCTGAACAAAATAAAGACCACACACCCTCCGAAAAATGGGCGGTGATTCCCGTTGGGCTGGCAGCCATCTACGGCGGATATTTCGGCGCGGGACTGAGCGTGATCGTGCTGGCCGTTCTGGGACTCGTGGTCGAAGATACGTTGACGCGGCTCA
Organism: Chloroflexota bacterium; assembly: GCA_021796315.1. The sequence continues at coordinate 20,450 of JAJYOH010000030.1, read as the reverse complement.
ACGCGATTAAACAGATCATCGGGTTCGCGGTCAACTTCGCCGCCGCAATCTTCTTCCTGTTTTCTGGAAAAGTTGTCTGGCCGGTGGCGATAGTGATGATGGTCGGCGCATTGATCGGCGGCGCCTTGGGCGGACGGCTGGCTGGCCGCGTCAAACCCGCGACCCTGCGCTGGATCGTGGTCACGATCGGCGTAGTCGTCTCGATCATTTACTTCATCAAGGGCTGACGCTGCAAAGTAAAAAGAATGTCATTGCGAGCGTACTTCAGCGAAGCAATCTTCACATTAGATAGGATTGCTTCAGCGGCAAAGAACGCCGCTTCGCAATGACATGGTTAATTATTTTCCCAACAGCACATCTGCCAAATCGGATGTATTTTCAAGAATCATATCCGCCTTGAACTGCTTCAGCTCAGGCTCTTCACCGAAACCGCACAACACGCCAATGGTCTGTGTGCCCGCCGATTTTCCAGCACGAATATCAATCGTCGTATCGCCGATCATTAGGCAATTCTCAGTCGCCACGTTCATTTTTTTAGCGGCCAACAGGATCGGGTCCGGGTAAGGTTTCGTATGTTTGGCGGAGAGTCCCGTCACGATCACGTCAAAATATTTCTCCAGACCAAATTGATTAAGAAAGGCCATCGTCCCATCTTCATCACGTGCGCTGACCACTGCCATCGGATAATGTCCATGCAAACGCGCCAGCATTTTGTCCACACCGGGGATTAACAAAAAACTCTTGGGACGATGCTTGCGGTTACGGTTGAGCCAGTGAACAACCGCCATCATTTCATCATCGATGCCCCATCGATCCGCCAGTCCAAGCAGACTGTTGCCTGGCGACTCAGCCCACATCACAAATCGCCGCGCCACGCGAGCCGGATCACGGAACAAAAATCTCGGCAGAAAACGCTGCACTTTTTGCGCGTACAGATCATCGGTGTCGCTCAACGTGCCATCCACGTCGAAGCACAACGCGCGAATACGGGAAATTTCAAGGGACATATCGCAATTGTACCCGAACGTTATGCTATACTTTGCATAAAGAGCACGCCAACCCACCAGAATATATCCAGCATGGCAAAAGACCGTACTCGATCATTGCTCGAACTCCTCATCCAGGTCAACCGCGAAGTTGCCGCGGCGCTTGACTTGCGTACTGTGTTGCAGCGTCTGCTTTTTGCTGCGCTTCAAAACGTTGGAGGCGAACGGGGCAGTATTGTGGTGCTGGATGATAACGGCAAGCCTGTAGACGCCACTATTGTCTACGGAAGAAACCTGCACGAACACACCACAAAGCAATTACGCGAGACAGTGGATCGCGGCCTGGCCGGATGGGTCGTTAAGAATCGCAAAGCCGCGCTGGTTCCCGATACAAGCAAGGATGAACGCTGGCTTCAACGTCCGGATGACGCGCGTGACAAAAGCGGGCCCAAGTCTGCGATCTGTGTGCCGCTTATGGCGCGGGACCGATTGGTCGGCGTGCTGACCCTCGTCCATTCCACGCCGAACGCTTTTACTTCCGAGCATCTTGAACTCATGCAAGCCATCGCAGACCAGGCCAGCATTGCAGTGTTGAACGCCCAACTCTTCGGCCAATCGCAGAAAGCGCACGAACGCTATCGCGAACTTTTTGCGGAAAGCATCGACCCGATCTTCATCACCGATCTGGAAGGCAAAGTGATCGAAGCCAACCGCGAGGCGCTCAGGATCAGCGGCTTTCAAAACGATGATTTACACAAAATGAGCATCGACCAGCTGCACGAAGTCAACTGGAATAAGACCGGCATGGAATTTGAAAACCTGGCGGGTGAAAATGAGTGCGCCTATGAATCGGTTTTACACGGGGCGGATTCAGGAAAAACGCCCATCGAAGTCTACGCACGACGCGTGGAATTTGAGGATGCAGATTCCATCCAATGGACTCTGCGCGATATCACCGAGCGCAAGGAACTGGATACCCTGCGCGAGGACCTGACAGCCATGATCTATCACGATCTGCGTTCGCCGCTGGGCAATATCGTTTCCAGCCTGGACTTATTGCAAGGCCTGATCAATACAGACGAAGCCACGAGTTCGATCCTCGGCATTGCGATCAGTTCCACTGACCGCATTCAGCGGCTGGTCAATTCCCTGCTCGACATCAACCGTCTTGAATCGGGTCAGGCCATCGTAACGCAGAAAGCCGTCAACCCACAAAGTTTGATCGCGACCGCCATCAAAGACGTGGCCCCCTCCGCAGCCGGACGCCGCCAAACGGTCGAGGCCCGAATCGCCGAGCCACTGCCGGATATATGGGTGGACGAGGATATGCTGCGCCGCGTCCTGATCAACTTGCTCGAGAACGCCATCAAGTTCTCGAAGTCTGAAACCAACATCGTCATCAGCGCGGAGAAAGATACCGACTCGGTATGCTTCCGGGTACAGGATGACGGGCCGGGCATTCCCCCTTCAGAACACAAACGCATCTTTGAAAAGTTTGCGCGTGTCAAGGGCAAAAACAAACCCGGCGGCTTGGGCATCGGCCTGGCATTCTGCCGGATGGCCGTGCAGGCGCATGGCGGAACGATCTGGGTCGAAAGCGAAGAAGGCAAAGGCTCGAAATTTATCTTCACCCTGCCTGTGATGAGCAAATAATTTCTGGAGTGCGGAAGCTTTGCTTCCGCAATGCAAAAGCAAAGCTTTTGCAGTCCATAACAACAAATGGAGTTTTCATGCAACCGATTGCTGACAACATTTATATTGAAGACCATTATCTGGGCGTGACGTTGGGCGTTATCCAGCAGCCGCGCGGATTAATTCAAATCGATGCGCCGCCTTCGCCCGAGGACAGCCGCTCGTGGCGGGCCGCCCTGATGAGCCTGAGCGGCGGCCCGGAACGTTTACTCATCAACCTGGATGCGCATCCCGACCGCACTCTCGGCGCGCGCGCCATGGACTGCACCGTGCTGGCGCATGAAAAAACGGCGGCGGTTTTCCGCTCGAGACCGACCACGTTCAAAGCGCAGGGCGCAGAAACCGGCTCGGATTGGGAAACCATCCCCGGCCTCGGTACGGTGCGCTGGGCCCCGCCTGAAATTTCTTTTGGCGATCAAATGAGTTTATTTTGGGGCGAGTCGCCTGTGATCTTCGAACATCATCCCGGCCCTGCATCAGGCGCCATGTGGGTCATCATTCCCGACGAAAAGGTCGCGTTCATTGGCGACCTCGTTCCCAAGAATCAACCTCCCTTTTTGGCGCACGCCGATCTGCCGTCGTGGCTGGAATCGCTCGACATCCTTTTGGGTTCGGATTATCGCGGCTTCACATTTGTCAGCGGGCGCGGCGGGACAGTTTCCACTGCGGCCATTAAGACACAGGCTGAATTTATCAAACAGATCCACGATAAACTTGAAAAGATGGCGGCCAAAGGCCAGCATCCTGAATCAACCGAAAAATTGATCGAAAACTTTTTAACTCATTTCAAATCATCGGCGGCGCGCCACAAACAATATGTCCAGCGCATGCGCTATGGCCTGCGTCACTATTATGCTCGTCATTATCACTTGGGCAGTTCTGCCGAGGAATAAATGGAAGAAAGATTCCTGCCTGTCTTTGAGCTCACGCGCGGCCGCATCGTCGAATCGATTCATTACGGCGCGGTCGCGGTTGTGGACTCCAACAAAAAACTTTTGTACTCTTATGGCGACCCTCAGACGGTCGCTTTTTTACGCTCTTCTGCCAAACCATTTCAAGCCCTGCCCTTTGTCGAGCGCGGCGGGGTCGGGACCTTTGGCCTGACTCCGCAAGAACTGGCTTTGATCTGCGCCTCACACGAAGGCTCGGACGAACACGTGCGTGTGGCTGAAAGCATTCAATCAAAAGTTGGAATCAAAGAAAGCGACCTGCAATGCGGCGTTCACATGCCCGGCGATAGGAAAGCTTATAAAGCATTGATCGCTCACAATGAAAAGCCGAGTGCCAATCGTAATAACTGTTCCGGCAAACACAGCGGCATGTTGGCGCACGCAAAAATGCGCGGACTTCCGCTCGACACTTATCTCGATATCAATCACCTCATCCAGCAGGATATTCTGACCGGCTTCGCCGAGATGTGCGATTACCCGCGCGAAAAAGTCGAGCTCGGCGTGGACGGTTGCTCGGCGCCGAACTTTGCGGTTCCACTTTACAACGCCGCGCTCGGTTTTGCTCACGTCTGCGATCCACACGATTTATCCGAGGCGCGCGCCAAAGCCTGCAACGAAATCACATCTGCCATGACAAGTTATCCTGAAATGGTCAGCGGACATGATGAATTCGATTGCAGATTGATGCAAGTTGGCAAGGGAAAAATTATTTGCAAACGCGGCGCGGAAGGTTATCAGGCCATCGGGCTTTTACCGGGTGCGCTCGGCGCAGGTTCGCCGGGAATCGGGGTCACATTTAAAGTTTCCGATGGCGACATTGGCTTTCGCACCATCAACATCGATCCGCTCAACCGCGTCCGCCCGGCGGTGACGTTGGAGATTCTGCGTCAGCTTGGTGCGTTGAACGAATCACAGATGAAAGAGTTGTCCGAGTTCGGGCCGACTTTGCCTATCAAGAATCATCGCGGGCTTGTGACGGGCGAGTCGAGGCCGGTGTTTCAATTAAAAGCAAACACATAATTTCAGGAATTACGCATTGCGTTTTATGTACTACGTGATGCGTAAAACATAAAATGTCAGCTAATCTTTCCAAACGCGCGCTCAAAGTCCACGAAAAACTTTTGGAGACTTTCGGCGAACCAACCTGGCGCAATCCATTGCCACCGGTTGATGAATTGGTTTCCACGATTCTTTCCCAAAACACGAACGATGTAAATCGCGACCGCGCCTTCAACGCCCTGCGCGCAAAATTCCCAACCTGGGAGGCTGTGCGCGACGCGAAGATAAAAGATATCGTCACTGCCATTCGTCCCGCAGGATTGGCAAATCAAAAGGGTCCACGTATACAAAAGGTTTTACAAGAAATTACTAAAGAACGCGGCAATTTGGATCTATGGTTTCTCAAAGATTTACCGCTCGAAGAAGCGCGCGCCTGGCTGACAAAGTTCAACGGCGTCGGACCGAAGACTGCCGCGATTGTGTTATGCTTTTCGCTCAATCGTCCGGCCTTTCCGGTGGACACACACATTTATCGCGTCAGCGGACGCATCGGTCTGCGCCCCGAAAAGATGACCGTCGAGCAGGCGCATCCATATCTTGAAAAATTATTTCCACCCGAAACCTATTACGCCGTGCATTTAAATTTAATTCGCCTGGGACGCGAAGTGTGTCACGCTCGAAAACCTGAATGCCCCAAATGCCCGATCATCAAATTGTGCGATTATCAAGATAAGACAAAATAAAGCGACATTATTGCGAGCGACACTTGCACCTGCGCTGCAAGTGCAGGTGAGCGAAGCAATCTCCAATTAATGAGAAGATTGCTTCGCGGAAGAAAGCCGCTCGCAATGACATCATAATTTTTATGGAACAGACTCCTCCCGTCAGTCTCGCTTTAGAAAAAATTGGAATTCCTCATCGCGTGTTTCGCCACGAGAATCCTGTTACCTCGCTGGAACAGGCTGCATCCGAGCGCGGACAAAAGCCGGGACAAGTCGTGCGCAGCATTCTCTTCCGCGTCGGCGAAGATGAATTTCTCATGGCGCTGGTTGCCGGCCCTGCACAAATTTCCTGGAAGATTTTACGCAAACATCTCGGCCAATCACGTTTGACCATGGCAACCGAGGCTGAAGTTTTGGATGTCACCGGTTATCGCGTCGGGACAGTGGGGCCGTTCGGATTGCCGCGTCCGCTCAAAGTCCTGATCGATGCAAGTGTCTTGAAAGAGGATGAAATATCCATCGGGTCTGGAATGCGCAACACCGGGATCATCTTGAAGAGCGCGGATTTGCATCGAGCGCTGGAGAATTCAGAAGTGGTCGCCCTGACCTAAATAGTTGACAAAACTCAGTCGCTGAAATATAATTGAGGCAATAAAGTCCATTGCAATAGTATACTTTTAAAAGAAAGATAAACATGCGCCTCTCCAAACGCGGTGAATACGGTTTACGGGCAATGATCGTTCTGGCGGGACCCGCCAAGACGAGTTCCCTACCTGTAGTGCAGATCAAGGAGATTGCAGAGCGTGAGCAGATCTCGGCCAAGTTCCTCGAGCAAATCTTGCTTGCGCTCAAAAATGCCGGCATCCTCCACAGCAAAATGGGAATTGGCGGCGGGTATTACCTGGCCAGGCCTGCCAGCGAAATTACCCTCGGCCAAATCTTCCGCGTATTGGATGGCCCGGTTGCGCCGATCAAGTGCGTCAGCCAAATGTCTTATGAGCCATGCGGATGCCCCGACGAGCAGACCTGCGGTTTGAGACTGGTGATGGGCGATGTGCGTAACGCCATCGCCGATATTCTGGATCACACCAGTCTGGCTGATGTGACCAAACGCCAGGCCGCTGTCCGCAAGCAGCTTGGGATAAAAAGCTAGGCTTATTCAAGAACGCCTCTTGCGAGGCGATTTTTCTTGGCCTAAAGTATACTTGTATTATAGACTTTATAGCATATAAAACAAATTGGAGAAAACATGCAAAAAAATATTCTGACAGCAGCTTCTGTCGTCCTCGCGCTATCCTTGCTGTTGACAGCCTGCGGCTCTGCCTCCCCCACAGCGGCTCCCGCTTCAGCGGCTGGTGCAGCGACTGATAACTTGGACGGCAATATCACCATCTCCGGCGCATTCGCCCTTTACCCGATGATGACTCTGTGGGCCGATGAGTTCCACAAACTGCATCCCAAAGTCACCTTCGATATTTCAGCTGGCGGCGCAGGCAAAGGCCTGACCGATGCCCTGTCCGGCGCAGTGGATATCGGCATGGTCTCACGCAGTGTGACCAGCGACGAAGAAGCCAAAGGTGCGTACGCGGTGGCGGTCGTGAAAGACGCGGTCTTTCCGGTTGTGAACGCGAAGAATCCCGTCATCAATGAGCTGCTTGCCAAAGGTGTAACCAACAAAGTTTTCGTTAAGATCTTCGTAACTGGTGAATATAAAACCTGGGGCGATGTGGTCGGCAAACCGGAGATCACGGATGAGATCCATGTTTACACCCGGTCCGACTCGGCAGGCGCGGCGGATGCCTGGGCCAAATTCCTGGGGAACAAGAAGCAGGCCGACCTGCAAGGTGTGGGAGTGAACGGCGATCCCGGTCTGCTTGAAGCAGTGGTGAAAGACCCGCTTGGCATTGGATACAATAATTTAGGCTACGTTTTTGATAATCTTTCAGGGCAGCCAGTAGCCGGTGCAGTGATTGTCCCCATTGATGCAAATAATGACGGCCATGCCAGTGCCGAAGAAATCATCAAAACTTCGATGCAGGCTGTGGATGAAGTTGCGAGCGGAAAATATCCATCGCCTCCGGCCCGCGATTTGAATGTGGTGACCAAAGGCCGTCCGTCCGGAATCACATTGACTTTCATCCAATGGATATTGACCGATGGGCAAAAACTTGTGAGCCAGGCAGGGTTCGTACAATTGCCCGCAGATAAAATCGCGGAGTCTCTTGCGAAGGTCGAGTAATGGCGAAGCAGGCAATTTCTGTTGCAACTCGAATCAATGATGAAGAAGGCCATGGCTTTCGGCTTTTTTCATCACCTCGTCTGAGACAGGATCAAACCGCCGGACGCGTGCTTTTTAGCATTACGCTTCTGCCAGTCATTCTCGTGGCACTGATCACTGTTGGATTGGGCATTCGCTTCTGGCCTATTTTAAAAGTGTATTCCTTCTGGGAACTGGTCAGCGGAACTGTGTGGAAACCGGAGGAAGGTCAGTTTGGGTTTTGGCCATTCATCTCAGGCACGTTTTGGGTCACAGTGGTCGGCGCGGGGCTGGCGGTTCCACCATGTTTACTAACCGCGCTCTACCTTTCAGAATATGCGCGTGCATCCACACGCACCATCATGAAACCATTGCTCGATTTATTGGCCGCGATTCCGTCGGTGGTTTATGGGGTGTGGGGTGTGATCGCCATCGTCCCGTTGGTGGAAAAATATATCGCGCCCTTCTTCGAAAAATATTTGGGATTCATCCCGATCTTCGTGAGCAAAAATCCAACTGGCTACAGCATTCTGGCAGGCGGGATTGTGCTGGCAGTTATGATCGCACCTTTTATTATCGCGGTAACTTACGAGGTATTGACAACCGTCTCGCAGGGATTGCGTCAGGCATCATTGGCCGTCGGTGCGACGCAATGGCAGACTATTCGCGCCATCGTGATTCCCCAAACACTGCCGGGCATCATCGCGAGCATCGTGCTGGGAGCGACGCGCGCGCTCGGTGAAACGATGGCCGTTTTGATGGTGGTCGGGAACGTGCCGCAGGTCCCGCATTCCATTTTCGATACAGCCTATCCGCTCCCGGCATTGATCGCAAATAATTATGGTGAGATGATGTCCATTCCGCTTTATGACGCGGCCCTGCTCGGCGCGGCATTTATTTTGCTCGTTATCATTTTGATCTTCAACATTGCATCCACACTGGCGCTCCAGCGCATGCTCGGAAAGAGGCGGGTATGAAAAAACATTGGCACAGACGTCACATTGTTGAAACCTTTATCAAAACTTTGATGTTGCTGTCTTTCATTATCGTCGCAGGCAGTCTCGGTTTGATTTTGTGGACGGTCGTCTCGCGCGGCCTGCCTGCCCTGACGTGGTCCATGCTGACGCAGACTCCCAAGGGCGGTTTCTATCTCGGCAAGGAAGGCGGCATTCTCAACGCAATCATCGGCTCGCTGTATCTGGCTGGCGGCGGAACGCTGATTGCCTTGATCTTCAGTCTGCCGATCGCGCTTTATCTCGAAACTTATCTCGGAGATTCAACCTGGGGACAGTACGTTCGTCTGGCGCTGGATGTTTTATGGGGCATCCCTTCCATTGTTTACGGCGCGTTCGGATTCACAGTGATGCTTGCTTTGGGATTACGAGCTTCATTGTTGGGCGGGATCATCACGCTGGCTTTGCTGGAACTTCCGATCATGACGCGCGCCATGGATGAAGTGATCCGCCGCATGCCCGCCGACCTCGAACAGGCCGCGCTGGCCTTGGGCTCCACTCGTCTGGAAGTTGCCGCGCGCGTGGTGACGCGCCAGATGCTGCCGGGAATCGTCACCGCCATTTTGCTCGCCCTCGGACGCGGCATCGGTGATGCCGCCGCGGTGCTTTTCACGGCAGGCTTCACCGACCGCATCCCGACATCGATCATGCAGCCGGCCGCGTCGCTTCCGCTGGCAGTGTTCTTCCAGTTGGGCATGCCCTACCCCGAGGTCCAGAAAAGAGCGTATGCGTCCGCGTTGATCCTGACCATCATCGTGCTGACCATCAGTCTGGGTTCACGCTGGATCGCGAGTCGATTATCGAAGTACGTTTTGAAATAACAGAGGTAATCATGGATACACATATCCGGGTAAAAAATTTAAACGCTTATTACGACGGCGCCCAGGCATTGAAAAATATCAGCATCGAGATTCCCAAACAGCAGATCACGGTCATTATGGGACCCTCCGGCTGCGGCAAGACAACTTTGCTCAAAACGTTCAACCGTTTTCTTGAATTGACCGACGGCGTGAACATCACCGGTGAAGTTTTGGTTGACGGACAAAATATTTACGAAAAAGATATAGATGTAACCGAAGTCCGCAAACGAGTTGGGCTGCTGGCGCAACGTCCTTATCCGTTGCCGATGTCCATTTATGAAAATGTGGCGTACGGCATGCACATCCATCGCACGAAGAACAACCGCGATGAATATCGCAAGGCCGTGCGGCATTATTTGGAAGTGGCCGGGCTTTATGAAGAAGTTAAAACTCGTTTAATGAGTCCCGCCACAAGTTTATCCATCGGACAGCAACAACGTTTGTGCCTCGCGCGCGGACTGGCTATCGAACCGGAGATCATCCTTGGCGATGAACCGACTTCGGCTCTCGACCCAATCTCATCCCAGCACATCGAAGGCCGCCTGCTCGATCTGAAAAATCAATACACGACCGTGATCGTGACTCACACTTTGCGTCAGGCCAAGCGTCTCGCAGATTACGTGATCTTCATGTATCTGGGCGAAGTTGTGGAAGCAGGCCCGGCGAAGGAAGTTTTCAACAATCCAAAACAGGAACGCACGCGGGCATATCTCGAAGGGCAGTTCTAAATGCAGGGGCGGAGTATCACTCCGCCCCTGCATTAATTATTGAGGTTTATAATCCATTTCATGAAACGAATTGGCTTATTGCTCATTTTGGCTGCCAGCCTGTTGATGGCTTTCCAGGCCGTTCACGCGCAATCGGCGCAGCCGCTCGTGCTCATCATGAACGCCAGCGGCCCGATCGAGCCTGCCATGCAGGGATATTTCCAGCGCGGCATTCAAGTGGCGGAACAACGCAACGCCGAAGCGTTGATCATTCAACTCGATACACCCGGCGGCGATCTGCAAAGCATGGTCAACATCATTCAAGATATCCGCGCCAGCAGCGTGCCGGTGATCATTTACGTCACACCCAACGGCGCGATGGCGGGCAGCGCAGGCGCGCTCATCACCATGGCCGCTCACGCCTCGGCCATGTCGCCGGAGGCCGCCATCGGCGCGTCCAGCCCAATCGATTCCAACGGCCAAAACCTTGACTCGACTCTCGCGACCAAGCAAAAAGAAATCATGAAGGCCACCATCCGCCCGCTGGTCGAACGACGCGGCGCGGTCGCCACGCAGCTTGCACAGGATATGATCGATAACGCCAAGGCGGTCAGCGCAAAAGAAGCCTTCGATGCAAAACTGATCGACTTCATCGCCACGGATACAAACGACCTGCTCAAGCAACTCGACGGTTTCAACGTCATCATGCCAAACGGCACGCGCCCGCTCCATACAGCCAACGCGCAAACCGAAGCATTGGACATGAGTCTCATCGAGCAGCTTTTGATCATCCTCACTAATTCAAATATCGTATTCATCCTGCTATCGATCGGCGTGCTGGCATTGCAAATCGAGTTGTCGCATCCGGGCGGCTGGGTGGCGGGCTTTATCGGCGTGGTGTGCCTGGCGCTGGCCTTATACGGAATGGGACTGCTAAACGTCAACTGGTTCGGGCTGGTGTTCCTCGTCACAGCATTCATACTCTTCATCCTCGATATAAAAGCGACAACACATGGAGCATTAACCGTTGCCGGTATCGGCTCATTCATCGTCGGCGCGCTCATGCTCTTCAACTCACCGGGCGTGCCGCAATTCCAGCGTGTGTCCGTCCCACTGGTGGTTGGCGTTAGTATCGCCATCGGCTTGCTGTTCGCAACCGTCCTGACAATTGCCCTACGCGCCCAACGCGCGCGCATTCAAACCGGCGTGAATATCATCCTCGGCAAAACCGGGCTGGCTAAAACCGAGATCGGGTTAACGGGACAGGTTCAGGTTGGGGCCGAGCTTTGGTCAGCGGAAGCCGCTGACGGGTCCGAAAAGATCGGTAAGGGCGACCACATCGAGGTCGTCGAAGTCAAGGGCTTGAGATTGAAAGTCCGCAAGATATAATTGACAAGCAAAATAATTTCCGCTTCAAACTGGACCCTATGCCTGCTACACCTACAAGAGATCGAGTCAACCCTGAGAGTTTAAATACCCGCCCATTGCGCCGCCCGGAGTGGATCAAAGTGCGCGCGCCTTCGGGCGAGACATACGAGCAGCTTCAAACGCTGATGCGTTCGAAAGAACTACACACCGTTTGTGAAGAAGCGATGTGCCCGAACCTGGGCGAATGCTGGGGAAGCGGCACCGCGACCTTCCTGATGCTCGGCGATGTGTGCACGCGAACGTGCGCGTTCTGCGACATCAAACATGGCAAGCCTGCCTTGCTCGATTGGGGCGAAGCCGAGCGCGTGGCGCAGGCCGTGAAGTCGATGAACTTGAAACACGCGGTCATCACGTCCGTGAACCGCGACGAAAGACGCGATGGCGGCGCGCCGATCTTTGCGATGGTCATCCGACGCATCCGCGAAGTATTGCCGGGTTGTTCGATCGAAGTATTGATCCCCGATTTCAAAGGTTCGCTCGAAGCGTTGAAAATTGTGATGGATGCGCGGCCTGAAATTTTGAATCACAACGTGGAGACCGTGCCGCGATTATTCAAAACAGTCCAGCCGCAGGATAACTACGAATGGGCCGCGGCGACATTATCCAACGCGAAAAAACTTGACCCCGACGTATTGACCAAATCGGGCATCATGCTCGGCCTCGGCGAAACGATGGACGAGGTTAAAGCTGTGATGCGCGACCAGCGTTCATGGGGCGTGGACATTCTGACCATCGGCCAGTATTTGCAACCGAGCAAGAAACACATGCCGATGGATCGTTATTACACGATGGAAGAATTCGCCGAGCTGCGCGATTACGGAAAAGAGATCGGCTTCAAGTGGGTGGAGTCGAATCCGCTGGTGAGGTCGTCGTATCACGCCGCGGAACAAGTCCGTGCGCTGAGCATCGTGCATCGAAAACTATACGGGGAACAAAGTCCGGCATAAAGAAGTCGTCTGGAACGAGAAAAACCAATCCACAGATCACGCCGATCTCGCAGGTTTTTTCAATCCGTGCAATCTGTGGATTATAAAATACAGATCAAATAAAAACTCCATCAAAATTCTTGATGGAGTTTTTATTTGTTTACATGGACTGAGTGTTGCGGCGATAGCGCCTCAGGAAACCCCAGCCCACCAGCTTGCGACTCTCTTCATCGTACAAGCGCAGGAAAAGCGATTTCAAGCTGACAGGCAGAGTCAAAGGTTTGACGTGGAAGATGGGATTCTCCTTATAAGCCTTCGGCAAATTGTAGTTGGGGATCTTGGCGCTCAAATGATGGATGTGATGGAAGCCAATGTTGCCGGTAAACCATTGCAGCAGCGCGGGCAGTTTATAGAACGAGCTGCCCTGCAGGCTGGCTTTGAAATAATCCCAGCGGATGTGACGATCCCAGTAAACGCCCTCGAAGTTGTGCTGGACGTAAAACAACCAGATGCCAGCCGAACCGCCGAAAACCAGGATCAGCAGCTGGGCAATCAGGTATTCCTTCCAGCCGACGGTCAGGATCACAGCGGTAATGATCACGGCTAAAGCCAGATCGGTCCACCAGACGCTGGCGCGTTCACGTTTGCCCTTTGCAACCGGGATACGCTGGGCAAACAGAAAGACGCCCACCGAGCCGAATACCAGCAAGGCAATCGGGTTGCGCATGATGCGATAACCGACCTTCTTCCACCAGGGCGCGGCCATATATTCCTTGACCGTCATGGTGTACACGTCGCCAATGCCGCGCCGGTCGAGATCGCCGGACGTTGCGTGATGGATGGCGTGGTCATGCTTCCATTGGTAATAAGGCGTAAAGGTCAGGATGCCGGTAATCACACCCAACGTATCGTTCGCTGTTTGCGATGAAAAGAACGAGCTGTGCCCGCAATCGTGAAAAATGATGAACGTCCGCACCATGAACCCGGCTGTGAGAATTGCCAACGGTAAAGTCAGCCAGGGGATAACGTCCACACTGCGCATTGTAAGATAGAACAGGAAAAGGTAGGGGATCAAGGTATTGATTGTCTGCCAAAGACTGCGCCGCAGGTCAGGGTGGTTATAACGGGCCACAATATCCTGCCAGCGAAGTTTGTACATTTCCCCTGATTGTGTAATTCTAAAGTTCATAGTTTCTCCGATCTGATTGGATTGTAATGCAAAAGGGCGGGCGGCAGATTAGAAACGCGCCATCAAATCCAACAGATCGAAATCGGCCAACGAACTCAAGCGCAGGCTTTCACCTTCGAACGTCAGCATGGATGTTGTTGGATTGGGCACGGCGACGGAAAAGATGCCGGCGGACTTTGCGGCGCGGATGCCGTTGGGCGAATCTTCAAAGACCACCGCCGCTTCTTTCGGGACCCGGAGTTGATTCAGCGCCAATAAAAATAGATCGGGGTTCGGTTTTGTTCGGCCAGGCGGAACATCGTCAGCGCAGATGACTTTGTCGAAACGGCGGGCCAGCCCCAGCCGGGAAAGATGCGTGTCCACCCATCGATGAGGCGAACTGGATGCGACCGCCAGTTTGATATTCAAACGTTCAGCTTCATCCAATAAATCCAGCACACCGGGCAAAACAGGTTGTTCTTCGATCAGTTCGCTGCTCTGGCGATGGTGTTGGGCGCGCAAAGCATTGGCGTCCAGTGAATCACGGGTGAGATCGCACAAATGTTGGGCGGCATCGAAATTGGAGGCGCCGTATCCGCCGATGATCTGCCCCCATTGCTGGATGGGAAGCTCCTGTCCGTAGGCGCGGTAGATGGATTGCCAGACGTGGAACTCCGGCGTTTCAGTATCGAGGATGAGACCGTCGAAATCAAAGATGAGGGATTGAAGCATGGCGGCGAAATTATAACCGAACTGATTTCACTGGTTACAACGTTCCACGTTGTAACCTTCTCGTTCCAACGCGGAGCATTGGAACGAGGATAAAGGTTGGAACGGGATAAGTCGGCGGCGAAATCGATCTGGTCGTCTGCTTCAACCACGGAACGATAGCGGCGTTGAACAATCCGCAACCAGGGTCTGTATGCAAATTCATCAATCGCCGTCATTGCCTGCACTGAGCCGCAGGCACACGTACGAGCCCTGTTAGGAGCAAAGCAATCCCCAAAGTAGCCGTTTCTCAGCAAAAACGGAGATTGCTTCGGGCTTATACCCTCGCAATGACGAAGAAAAAGTATTTTGCATACACCCCCAAGGAAAACAACCCCGAAGACCCGGCAGCCGAGGAAGCAACCGCCTAAGACCGCAGCCGCTCCGCCTGTTCTGCTTGTATGACTCACTTGAGTCGTTTATGTGACTCACTAAAGTTAATTTAGCGACTCAGTAAAGTTAATTTGGCGACTCAAGTGAGTCGTTCAGCATTTCTTACTAAGAAATGAGATGTGTCCCGGCGAGACATATCAAGCCGCCTTCAAATCCGGTCAGAAGCCACAAACCCACCGATGAAACCGATCTGGCGAACGGTTTAACGCAAGTTGCCACTTTTCTGATTTTCCGCCGGTTTCAACGCAAAGACGCAGAGCCGCGTGGAAAAGGCATCGAAACCCGGTATTCCCAGCGACTTTGCGTTAAGAATCTGGATTGGGAGCAGGTCAAGAAGTAATGAGGTTGGTTATTATTCGGCGGGATGTTTTGTTGTATGGGGCGAACACCCCATCCGCGTGGAAAAGGCATGGGGCAAAACAGCAGGTCAAAAGTCCGGAAAGACCGCAGAACGAGTTTCGAAAGTTGGGGGTGTATCCGAATTTACTTCCCATGCTGCCAAAGCGTACACTGAGTTCAATCCTAAGAAAAGGAGGATGAGATGAACGCTCAAGAAGTAATGTTGACCCTGGTTCTGCTCCGACTGGTCATTCCGTTTGGCATGCTTCTGATCGTCGGTGAATGGTTGAATCGCCGCGAACGCGCTCGTTATCACCGAATGTGAGGTGAGAGGTGAACGATATTAATTCCCTGCTGGCTGTTGTGATCGGCCTGGTCCTGCGTTTTGCGATCCCGATCATCATCACCGTATTGGCTGTGGCCTTTCTGCGCAAGTTGGATGCCCGCTGGCAAGCCGAGGGGGAAAACGCTCCATTGGATGTGGAAGCGCCGAAATGTTGGGAAATAAAAAACTGCACACTGGAAGAACGCGAAAAATGCGAGGCGGCACATTCCAACATACCATGCTGGCAGGTAAAACGCCTGCCGAATGGCTATCTGCGCGAGGAATGTCTCGATTGCGAAGTCTTCCATAAAGCGCCCGCCCCTGTTCATGCATAAAAACCTTAATAAGGAGAATGATTATGTTTTCCCGCTTTGAACGCTTTTTGATCGCGATGATGTTTGCCCTGCTGGCCGCAGGCATAACACTGGTCTTTGCCCACGCCCAGGACGGTACTCCGACTGCGCCGCCTGTCAATAACGTAAATGCAAACAACTGTGTTGCCTGTCATCAGGATATTTATGATACCTGGCAGAGCGGCCCTCACGGTCAGGCATTGAACGATCCCATTTTCACTGCGGCCTGGAATGCCCAGGGCAAACCGGGCGCGTGTTTGGTCTGCCACACAACGGGATACGACCCAGCAACGGGTAAATCGGATGCAGAGGGCGTTACCTGCATTGCATGTCACACCCCGATTCCACCCAATCATCCGGTGGATAACATGCCGATGGATACCGCTCCGGAACTATGCGGAAAATGCCACAGCGATCCCCGCTTCGCAACCGACAACTGGAAAATGAGCGCACATTATCAGCGCAGCATGACCTGCACAGTGTGTCACGATGCGCACACCGCCGGGATGAAAACCGTAGCGGGAGTCACCGCCACAAATGGCGACGCATCCGCTTTGTGCGAGAACTGCCACAAGGATGCGATGACGAACTTCCCGACTTCCAAACATGCCGCGGCTGGCGTGACATGCGTTAACTGTCATCTGGGTTTCAACGTGAACAACATAAACACAACTAATACCGACTTCGTTACCGCCCACAAGGCCCCCGATCACAGCTTCCTGCCATCACTGGATACCTGCAACAAATGCCATGCAAATCAGATGCACGCTCCGGGCCAGGCTGTCGCCGCTTCAGCGATCAAAGTTGAAGAGATTGGCGGAACACCCACACCGATACCCACCGCAGTTGTAACTCCCGTGCCGCCCGTTACCAATCAACCCGCACCGGTCAGCCCGCTTGGCTTCGCCAGCATGGCCGGTCTGATCGGCCTAGCTGGAGGCATGATACTTGCCCCGTGGTTGGAACGCATGTATCGCCGCCTTGCCAAAGGAGGCAGGAATGGCTGACGCGAAATTTTCACGCCGGGATTTGCTCAAAGTCGCGGGGATGGCCGCGGCAACGGTGGTCGGCCTGCAAGTAGTAAAGAATGCAAATGCAAACGAGCCTGCTTCGAGTGAAGCGAGTGGAAGCCGCCAATGGGCGATGGTGATCGACCAGAATAAATGTACAGGCTGCGGATATTGTGTCATGGCCTGCCGCGCTCATAACGACATCTCACCGGACATCACCTGGAATCCAGTTCTCGATGCAGGACAGGTCGGCGATAAGAAAACTTATTTACCGCGCCCATGTATGCAATGCAAGAAAGCCCCGTGCGTGGAGGTTTGTCCGGTGGAAGCATCTTATTATCGCCCCGATGGAATTGTGATGATGAACTATGATCGCTGCATCGGCTGCCGGTATTGTGAAGTGGCCTGCCCGTACGGTGCGCGCTCTTTCAACTGGAAACCGTTCGACGGTCCAAACCCGGCCGTGCCGGAGTGGGGAGAACCGGAAGTTTCGCGCCGCCCGCGCGGGGTCCCGGAAAAGTGCACGTTCTGTTATCAGCGTATTGACCGCGGCCTTGCATTGGGACTCGTTCCCGGCGTGGACCCGGATGCGACTCCCGCCTGTGTCGGCGTCTGCCCGACCGGCGCGCGCATCTTCGGCGATTTGAACGATCCCAACTCGCCTGTCAGCATACTCTTGCGCAAGAATCCGCATTTCAGCTTGCGCGAAGACCTGGGCACTGGACCGCGCGTTTATTACCTGCCTGCGGCGGCGGAGGGCTAACATGAAAATCACAAGGATCAAATCCTTCCTGGCTTCAGCCTGGGGCAAGTGGCTCAGCTTTCTAAGTTTATTCCTGGCTGCCGGTCTGGTTGCCGGCTTGCTGGTCTTCTGGAAAGGCCTGTCCCTAACTCACTTGAGCGACCTGGTGCCGTGGGGCTTATGGATCACGATTGACCTGTCAGCTATTGCCATAGCTGGCGGGGCCTTCTTCTTGTGTGCCGGCGTGTATCTGTTCGGGTTGAAACAATACCAGCCAGTCGCACGCACAGCCACCTTCGTTGGGATCACTGGTTATACAATGGCCCTGCTGGCACTGCTTATTGACATTGGCCGTCCAGACCGCTTCTGGCACGCGCTGGTGTACTGGAACAAGCACTCCCTGCTTTGGGAAGTTACGATGTGCATCATGCTTTACCTGACCGTGTTGGCGCTCGAGGTATTGCCCATGCTTTCATCTTTCGAGTGGCTGCGCAATCGTTACCCAAAAGTTGCCGAAAAGCTCGAGGGTGTCCATCACTATGCTCCCTATCTGGCGCTTCTGGGTCTGTGCCTTTCCATGTTACATCAGTCTTCGCTCGGGGCGATGTATGGTGTACTGAAGGCCCATCCATTCTGGTTCCGCCCTGACATTGCCGTGTTATTCATTATGTCGGCAGTGGCAGGCGGCATGGCGTTGACAGTTTTCGCTTCCATGTTGTCATCAAGGCTGACAAAACGCGCAGTGATCAAAGAAGAATTATTGGAACGTGTATCCTACTTCGTCGGCTGGATGATGGCCGCTTATTTGTACTTCCGCTTCTGGGACGCGCTCTCGATGACCTATACATACCAGGCCGGGCGCACCGAAGGCTTGAACCTTCTCACAAGCGGGACACTTTCATTCAACTTCTGGATCGGCGAAATCCTGTTGGGCGCGGTGGCGCCAATGATTCTGTTGATCAACAAAAGGACGCGTATGAACCCAACTTTGCGAATGCTGTCCCTGGCGTTAATTGTCGGCGGTGTGGTTGCCTATCGCTGGGATACCAATCTCACCGGTTTGCTGGTGATGGTTTCATACCTGCCCGGTGATCTGACCGTCAGCTACACCATGTACCGACCGTCCATCGTGGAATGGATGGCCGGACTTGGCATCATCGCCTACGGGTTGACGCTCTTTTCGCTAGGTGTCCGTTACCTGCACGTGGTGGATCACAGAATTTATGAAGAAGAAGTCGAAACAGTCAAAGCCACGGCAATTGAATCTATAACGGCCTGACAGCACAAAACAATAAGAAGAGCCGACCTTCATTCTCAGGCCGGCTCTTCTTATTATGACTTTATATCCAGCAATGGAATGATTTTATTTCTCTGGTGCGCCCGCGTCGATCCAGGCTTTGACCAGATCCAGTTCCTGCGGCAATAGATTCAGGAAATGTTTGGCGCTTTGGATCTGCATCAGTTTGCTGTTGGTCGAGTCGCCCGCCACGATGACCGGGCCATCCTTGCCGCCTTTCATGGAACTGGCGTAAGTAGTGAAATCGAGGCCGCCAGCCAGCGTCGTGGCATTATGACACACGCCACATTTGGTTGTAATGATCGGGCCGATGTTTGCATCCCAGGTTGGATTCCCGACCACCGGCGCTGGTGTCGGCGCGGGAGCAGGCGTGGGAATCTGAGCCTGCAAAACTTCACGAAGTTTCGGTGCGTCGAACCCTGCATACTTGAAGACGTTACCGTGACAGGCGCTGTTCGAGCAGAAGGATGTATTGCTCGTCCCGCCCGGATCATCCATGGTGTGACAGGCCGCGCATGTGGTGTCAATGGATTTATTGTGCAAGCTGATCCAGTTCGGATTGCGATGTGAATCCGGCTCGGGGCCATTGCTCACTTCGATTTTGGTGACAAAGTCCTGAGGTCCGGTAACGACCGGAACTGAATGGCAAAGATTGCATTCCAGGCGAATGGCCCGCTGGTTGGAATCCAAATGCTTGCCATCGTGACAGCGGAAACAACCGGGCGAGTCGATATGACCAAGGTTATTCGGGTAGGTCGTCCAATCCACTTTCTGGTCGAGGAAGACCGTGTTATCCCAAATATCCTGGATGATCTTGATCGCCGCGGCAATCTTGTCATCATGGCCTTTATAGGTTGAGTTTTGATAATACTTGATGAGACCATCGAAAGCAGCGACAGCCTGGTCGCGTGTATCGTATTTGGCGCTTAAGAGTTCAACAGCCTTCAAATGAATATCAGGAATTTCGGGGCTGATCAAACCGCGAGCCATGGCGCTATCCACCGATTCGGTGGGAGTCGGGAAATTGTGTGTTACGCGGTTATGGCAGGTCACACAATCCATTGGTTTAAGTTTGCTCTGATCCATGCTCTTGGGATCGAACCCCGATTGAACATCCACATATTCAGTGGTCGTGCCATCATCGTTGTAAACGCGAACATACGGAATATTCTGGCTCAGATCGTCCGTTGCATAATATTCGATCTTATTGACAATGTGCCAGTGAATGCCCAAGCCGAGACCTTCACGTTTGGCGCCGCCACCCGTCTTCATTATCAGCGAGACCTTGGTAAGTGTGTTATCCGTATCGCTCGCGTAATGCGTAAGAGTTACCAGGCTATCGTTGGCAAACGCCTCGGGCTGATGACACTTTTCGCAAGTCTCGAGCGCGGGGCGAGTGCGGCTGGCGCGGATCGGGAATTCATACAAATGGAAGGTCATCGCAACGATCTCGCGTACATCCTCCGTTTTACGGGCAAACTGTTGACCGACAAACGCACGTCCGATGTGGCATTC
>JAJYOH010000412.1 GCA_021796315.1 Chloroflexota bacterium | reverse complement strand
AATCGCTGGACCACCTGGCGCATTTGCCCGCGCAAATCGCCATGCATCAATGCCACTTCATGTGCCTTACCGGAATTGCGAAGTTCGATCAATTTGCTGGCGACGATGCCGAGCGCTTCCTCCCAGTAAATTTCCTTCCAATCGCCGGAACCGCGCGCTCCAGTTTGAATGCGTGGATGCTCGATCCACTCCGGGCTGTACAGCATTTCCAGAGAAGTCTGTCCCTTCAAGCAACACACGCCCTGATTAAGCGGATGTAGTGCATTACCTTCCACCTTCACGGCTTTTCCATCCGCGACACGAACATCCAGCCCGCAGCCTGATGGGCACAGCGCACAAGTGGTTTTGATAATTGTCTCTTGTAAGGGAGTAGTCTGTACCGCAACCGATTGATTGACAGATTTCAAAGCAGTCAGGCCTGCCCCGGCAGCAGCAGTCGCCGCGCCAAGTTTAATGAAGTCTCGACGGGAAAGACTCGATTTGGATTTGAGATCAGTTGCCATCATATTGACTCAACCAACGGATTAATTTTTGGCTTTGGGCAGGCGAGACATTCAACGCCTCTGCTCCCTGGATCGGTGAAGTTGTCGCCGTGTAATAAGTTGAATCTACACTTAGTTTGACTCCGAGCAAGTCCAGCGATTGTGTGAGGTCAGGTACCGCGCCGGGTTTCCCTGAGGCGACCCATGCCAAGCCACGCGGACTGCGCGGTCCGCCGCCAGATGGGCTGACATGACATGTCGAACAAGGTTCACCAGTCTGGGCCGCGTATTCAGGTAGCGCATGGCTCATTGATGACGGCAATGCCAAAATCAACACGGAAGTGCAAAGCAAGAGCAAACCGAAAAGAATGAGGAGGTGTTTCATGACAACCTGTCCATCAGAGCTCACCCACGGTCACCGTTGCTCCATCTACTTGGACAGGAATTTGTTCCAAAGAAAGTGGAGGCGGTCCGGCTATGACGTCACCGAACGCATCGTAGCGGCCATCGTGACATGGACAATAAAATTGCTTTTTATCGGCCTGCCATTGGACCGTGCAGCCGAGGTGCGTGCAGATCAAAGAATAGGCTCGCAAGCCTTCCGGTGTTCGCAACACCATGGCGGGAAGTCCGCCATAGAGGATTGGCTTGGTCTCGCCGACAGGCAAATCGTTAAGTGGAAAAGAAACTGGTTTTGCTGCTTGAGAAGTATTTCCCGATGGGAACAACAACGTTTGCAACCAGGTTCCCAGCCAAGCCGCGCCCAGCGTTACGAAGCCAAGCTGAATGAACTGGCGCCTAGCAGTGAAAACAGAAGGTTTCGGTTTTGAAGTAGAAGGAGTCGTCATAGAAGAATCTATTTCAAGGAACAATATCGGCTGCGCCAACGTAGCGGTGACATTTGTTGCAGGACTTTTCAGCGTCATGGCATTGCAAACAATCGGATGGAACCAGGTCGCCACGATTAAGAATATCGCCGTGATGAAGCTGCCACCAATCCAATGGGCTGTGATACTCGGGCGCGGACAGCCTCGGATCAACGTAAATGGACAATGGTCCTTTTCCGTCCTTGACCGGCATATCCACATAATGCGGATACCAAGCAGCGATCAGAAGCAAGATACCGATGGCAACCAGAGATAAGGCAACTCTACGCATAAAAGTCTCCAGATTAGAACTTGATGGCGCGCGCCAATAAGTCGATCACACCGCCCACTTTGACGGGCACGCCCCAGTAGTGCATGGACTCGGGCAGTTGCGCCTTGCAGATCGCGCAAACCGTCGCCAGATAATTGGCTCCGGTATGTTTTACCGCCATGGCACGCGGCTTGCCGCCCGCCATGCGGATGGGCATGATCTCGTCAGCCAGCAGCCCATTGCCTGCACCGCAGCAAAAGGTCTTTTCGCGAATCGTATTGGCGGGCATTTCCACAAAGCGGTTGCAGACGGCGCGGATGATCTCGCGCGGTTCCTCGATAAGATATCCAGCCCGCGCCGAGTTGCATGGATCGTGATAGGTGACAAGACATTCATCGTTGGCAGATTTATCGAGCCGCCCGTTGAACGCGCCCTTATGAAGCATGTCAACAATATATTGGCTGATGTGATAAGGATAGGGCGGATCATATCCATCCATCGGACCGCTCAGCGTCGGAGTCATAATTCCAGCGCGCCAGGCATGTCCGCATTCGCCCCAGATGATGGTCTTGACTCCCAGTATACGCGCCGCTTCCAGGATGCGCTGGTTGACTTTTTTCAAGTTAGCAAAATTCAAAAACAAGCCGAAGTTGCCGCCTTCATTGCAATACGTGCTGGTCGTCCAACTAACGCCCAAATAATGGAACAGTTTGCCATAACCGATCATCGTATCAGTGTTGGCAAAGTTGTCGGCGGATGGAGGCACGAGCAAAACATCCGCGCCCTTTTCATCCACAGGGAAGCGGATCGGCAAACCGGTCTCTTCTTTTACATCGCTTTCGAGGAACTCACAGTTGTCCTTCCACGCGGCAGGTGGAATGCCGAGATTATTGCCTGTCGCATAAACTTTCGCAACCACCTCCGTGACGTACTTCGTCGCGACGCCAATCGAAGCCATGATCTCGCGAGCGGCAATGGTGATCTCCGCGGTGTCAATACCATAAGGACAAAAGACCGAACAGCGCCTGCATTCCGAGCATTGATAGAAGTAGGTGAACCACTTCTGAAGCATTTCCTCATTGAAGTCGGCCGCCTCCCCGAGGTCCGGGAAAAGACCCGCTGGCGTGAAATAGCGGCGATAGACTTTCCGCAATAATTCCGCACGCGCGACCGGGAAATTCTGCGGGTCACCTGTCCCCAAGAAGAATTGACATTTATCGGTGCACGCCCCACACCGAGTGCAGATGTCCATGTAGACGCGCAGAGCCTGGTTCTTTTCGAGCAGTTCGCCCAGCTTGGCGATGGCGCGTTCCTTCCAATCGGGCACGAGTTCTGTGGGCAGGTCAATCGCGGCGGTATCCTTGGGCTTGCTCGGATAACAACGGACGTCCGCGGAAGCATGTTCGCGAAGTTTTGGCGCCGATAGCACGCCATTCACCGCGGGGTCTTTTACAATGGGAGTCTCATCAAATTTCGGCATGGGTATCTCTTAACGCTCCAGGGGATTGACATAGCGCTTGCCGCGCTGCTGGATTTGAAACGGCTGGTGCTGCGATGGACTGAAGATCACTCCGCCAGCATGGAGCAGTTTGCTGAATGGAAAATAATTCAGCAATACGAGGACAAAAAACAAGTGTAGGAGAAATAATGGGTATCTCGGAATCGCCAATGGATGAAGCGTTATCAAACCCAGGATGAAGCCTTTGACCTCCACGATATCAACATGCAGCCAATAGTTAAGAAGAATGCCAGTGCCTGCGATCAAACCCAGCAGGACCAATGCAAAATAATCTGGGACGTTGGAGATGTACAGTGTGCGCGGCAAAGCCAAACGCCGCCAAAACAAATACAGAATGGTAGCGCCTAGCAAGCAGCCAAAGAACAGCGCCACGTTCTGCATATACAAAACCCAGCCCGGCACTGGATAGGTGAAATAGCGCAGGTGACGGAACAGCACAGCCCCCAAAGCAAAATGAAATATCCAAGCGCCAGCCCACAGCCATTTGTCAGCTTTAAATAAATTGGGGAAAATAATCAGGTTGCCCAAAACTCGAAGGATGGCGCCACCCTCAGTGATCGGCGCGGGAGTCAGGGCGTGCGGCAAAGGCATCGGCGCGCGCAAATAACCGATCAGCCTCCATACCATTCCAGCCATGAATACCAGAGCAGAGAAATACGCCAAAGCGGTAAAGAAGAGTGATAGTAAATTCCAAGCAATCTCGTTGGCGTCCATGCAGCCTCACGAATGAGAAGACATAGGGATGGGGGTAAGATGGATTCTCGTGTTCACCTACGCCCCATCCCTGAATTTTGGATGGCGGTCCGCGATAGGACTAAACGCAGCCGGTCGGTTTCGGCAAGCCAGCGATTTTGCAAGCCCCTTTGGCCGGACCGCTCGGAAATAACTCATAAATCCTTTTGAGATCGTAGCCGGTCTCTTTGCAAAGTTTGCGGATCATGGGAGCAATACCGAACTGCTGATAGTACTTCCGCAGATAGTTGATTATCTTCCAGTGATCTTCGGTCAGGTTTTCAACTTCTTCCACCTTAGCCAGCGCCGCAGCCAGTGCCTCTGACCAAGAGGCTGGGTCCTGAATGAACCCGTCCTCATCTACTTCTACCTGTGTTCCGGCCAATTCTATTACGGGCATATGAACCTCCTAATATGTTTACAGTTATAAAGCGCCCAAACCTGTTCATGCGCCAGGAAGCTTGATGAATGTAGCGCCGCCAAAGGAAGTGAACTCCAAAGTGCCGGCATTAATCAGTTCGGTCAGCGCCTTCTTGGTCAGTTTCGGGTCCAAGCCGAGACCATGGGCAACGTCACGAGAGTTCATCATCTTCCCTTTTTGCTTGAAGAACACCACGATCCGATTCTTCAATTCCTCTGTCACCTCTTCATTCATGCTTCACCTCCTTACCACTTGAAGGCAGGCGTTGAACGATAGGTCTCAGAAGCCAGGGTGTAATCATCAATCAACTGCATGGTGAATGGGATTTCAGTCAGACTGAAGAAGCGTTCCCATCCGATGCGGTCAATCCACTCGCCCATGCGTTCATGCTTATGCGCACGGGACGCCCACGTTTCGACGATGTTGCGAACTGCACTGGTCACTTCGGGCCAGCGCGGCGGATTGTTGGGCAGGTACGGAATTACCAAGCGCGAGAATTTGGGCGGCGTGCGCGCGCTGGAGATCTTGCCTCCGACCCAAATGGATACGCCATCACCGGTCGGGTCGGCCAACGGCATCCCCGGACACATGGTATAGCAGTTGCCGCAGTACATGCACTTCTCTTCGTTGACCGTGAGAGTCTTTTCTTTTGGATCGGGACGAATCGCTCCGGTTGGGCAAGCCGCGATCACATTGGGAATCTCGCATTTGGCGCGCACCACGTCATGATTGATCTTGGGCGGCTTGCGGTGGATACCCAAAATAGCAATATCGGAGCAGTGAACCGCGCCGCACATGTTGAGGCAGCAAGCCAGTGAAATGCGGCAATAAGCCGGCAGTTTCGAATCTGCGAAATACTCGAACAGATCGTCCATCACCGACTTGACGATACCGGAAGCATCCGTAGCGGGCGTGTGGCAATGGATCCAGCCTTGGGTATGCACCGGATTGCTGATGGAGTGGCCCGTTCCGCCAATCGGATAACCTTGTTCTTTCAAGTGAGCGATCAAAGGCTCGACCCTGCTTTTGTCGGAGACCAGAAACTCCAAGTTGTGACGGCTGGTGAAGCGCAGATGTCCGCCGCAGAATTGATCGGCGATCTGACAAACATCGCGGATCCAATCCGTGCTTACCAAACGCCCGGAACCTACGCGTATTGTGTAGAGCTCATCCCCGGACTCGGCAACGTGCTTCAAAACGCCGGGCTTCACTTGCTCGTGATATTTCCACTGCCCGTAATTCTTGACAATCACAGGCGGTAGCATCTCCTTGTAATCTGGAGGACCAAAGTCAGTACGGGCGGCCATCATTTCACCTCCTCGGGATCCCAGAAATAGTAGGGATTCGCGCGCGGCATATGGATCATCTGCGGAACCGGCGGCAAGCCC
>JAJYOH010000029.1 GCA_021796315.1 Chloroflexota bacterium | reverse complement strand
ACGCGGCTCAAAAGGGTGGCTGAGGCTCTTCAGCGGTAAAAACAGGCAGGAAAAAAGGACAGTTGTCCCCTAACAACTGTCCTTTTTTTGATTCAGACCGTATTTCTTCCAAAACTTCAGCGGAGAGAACGGAAAACCTCCCCGATCTCTTTCCCAATATCCTGGCAGGATATGCCTAATATGCTGACAGGATATTGGTAATTTGCTGGCAGCATATTGCCAAAAGGACAGCATCTCTTCGGCAAGAAAACCGCATCTTTTTAGGAAGAGATGCCGTCTTGTTGGGGAAGGAGCGCTGAGTGCGCTTTGCGGGGCAGATTAGGGTCGCCAGAAAACAAAAGAAACAAGCGCCGTAAAGGCGACCGTCTCCTGGTTGAATTCCTGGGGAGGTGCATTTTCCTGCCAATCCAGCCAGGGATGTTATTCCCCATTATTCGATGCGATTTCGATGGATCGAAATAACAATGGCAACTTTTCTTACAAAACTCTTATCGTCAAATTGGCAGTTCAGACTTAAAATTTTCAAAGATAAATATCCAACTGGGAAATTTTGAATTTTGAGAGGCCAATATGACCGACACGTCACAACAATTTACATTCAAGGCAGAAACCAAACAACTGCTCAATATCCTGATCCATTCCCTGTACAAGGATCGCGAAGTGTTCCTGCGGGAACTGCTTTCGAACGCGTCGGATGCGCTCAACCGTTTGCGCTTTGAAATGGTCACGAACCGCAACGTGCTGGATGCTGATGCAGAGTTATGCGTCCGCTTAAAAGCAGACAAGGATGCGCGCACACTCATCATTCAGGATACGGGCATCGGCATGACCAGAGATGAGATCATCGAGAACCTTGGCACCATCGCTCAATCAGGCGCGCGCAAATTCATCGAGGCCAGCAAGGACAAGAACACAGACCTGACCCAGGTGATCGGCCAATTCGGCGTGGGATTTTATTCCGTTTTTATGGTGGCGGAATGGGTGCGGGTCACGTCCCGCTCCTTTCATCCGGACGCGGAAGCGGTGAGCTGGTACGCTACCGGCGAGGACAACTATCAGGTCGGCACAGCCGCTATGAGCGAGCGCGGGACGCGGGTCGAGATCAAGCTCAAGGAAGACGCGGCGGAATTCGCCGAGGAATTCCGCCTGAAAAATATCATCCACAAACATTCGGATTACATCGGCTTCCCCATTTACGTGGGCGATGGCAAGGAGCCGGTCAACAAGCAGACGTCGCTGTGGCGCACATCGAAGCAGGAAGTGACCGAGGAACAGTACAAGGAATTCTATCGCCAGACCACGCTCGATTTTGAAGACCCATTGCTTCACATCCACATATCGACCGACGCACCGGTGCAACTGTATGCGCTGTTGTACGTGCCGGGCAATGCCGAGCGCGGAGTTTTCGCTTTGCGAAAAGATGACGGGTTGAAATTATATTCACGCAATATTTTGATCGATGAATACAACAAGGACCTGCTGCCCGAATATTTACGCTTCGTACAGGGCGTTGTGGATTCGGAAGACCTGCCGCTCAACGTCTCGCGCGAAACGGTTCAGTCGAGCGGGCTGATACCGAAGCTGAAAAAAGTCCTGACGAACCAGGTCATCCGAGATTTGGAAAATCTGGCAAAGAATGAGGCGGAGAAATATCAAACCTTCTGGACGGAATTCGGCGCCTACCTGAAACAAGGCGTGGCCGCCGAACCGGCAGAGACAGAAAACATCCGCCCCTTGTTGCGATTCAAAACCAACTTGAATCCCGAAACATGGTCAGCGCTGGACGATTATGTTGGGCGCATGAAAGACGGACAAAAGGAAATCTTCTACATCGTGGGCGAAGACCCGAAATCCGTTCTGCGCAGTCCGCACCTGGACTACTTCCACTCGCAAGGCATGGAAGTGCTGCTGTTGACCGAGCCAATGGATTCGTTCATGCTGATGGGCTTGCACAAATATAAGGATTTTGATCTAAAGAATGTGGCTCAGGCTGAAGTGGACACCACTAAAAAGCCAAAGGACCAACCTGAAGCCGAAAAGATCCCCGATGCAGATTTCAACTCGCTGGTAGAACGCTTCAAAAAAGTGTTGGGTGACAAAGTGACCGACGTGCGAGCCAGCCAGCGACTCTACGAGTCAGTTGCACGACTGGCGGACGCAGACAACAATACCAACCCGGAGCTGCAACGCGTCTATAAATATCTCGGCAAGGAGTATGAGACCCCGAAAAAGGTTTTGGAATTAAATCCGAGCCATCCCATTTTGAAGAAGCTGCTGAATTTGGAACCCGGCTCTGACCTGCAAAACGCGATCATCGAGCAGATCTACGACAGCGCCCTGCTGGTGGAGGGTCTGCACCCCGACCCGTCGAGCATCGCATCCAGAGTTCAGCAGATCATCGAAGCGGCGCTGGACAGAAATTCGAAGTAGCGTAACCCCCTTCGACAGGCTCACATCGTCCCGATGCCCTTCGGGAGGGCAAGTCCGCAGGGACACTCGAATCCGCCGCCATCTTCTGCGCGGACTTGAAGTACTCCTCCGCTTCAGGACGTTCTAAACAAAATCGGAGCATTTCGACTCCGATTTATTCTTCAAACTCGATCTGTCTCATTTTCTCAGCAAGGACAGGGATTTGCGTTTGTATTACATCCCAAATGATGTCTATTTCAAGACCAAAATATTCATGAGCGATAACGTTCCGCAGGCTGGCTGTCTCACGCCAGGGAATTTCGGAATGCTTTTCTCGAAAGCTCTTGGGCGTTTGGCGCGCCGCTTCGCCAATGATTTCAAGGCTATGAACAACCGCCAGAAAAGTGCGGCGATCATTCTGCAACTCGGCGGATTCCTTCACTGCCTGCGTAAAATTCGAAATGTCGTCACAGGCTTGTAAAATATCCTGAATGTAGAGTTTGGGGCTACGAGACGACATAAAACAAGTCTTTTTCGATGGAGGGTTTTACGGCAGGTTTAAGTGCCTTTGGAGTGACCAAGTCTACTTCACGACCGAGCAAATCTTCTAGGTAGAATTTCAGCCCAATGTAATTCGCCCACGTGGGCTTGTCGAATTGAACCAGAACGTCAACATCGCTCCGCTTACGCATTTTGTTCCTCGCCGTAGAGCCAAACAACGCCAACGACTTGACGCCGTAACGCTTGAGCGCGCGACGATTGGCTTTGATTTTGGTAATTACCTGCTCGCGAGTGTCGATAAGCATAAGAAAATTATACACCAGTCGTAGAAGGCATGGATGAACTATTCCTCCATCGCCTTCCTTACCGCCTCAGCCCACTCCCTCGGCAGGGACGAGAGATCCACGTTCCTATCGCCGATCATGATTCGTTGCAACGCTCTGCCCAACTCTTGCAATTCCTTCGGCGCGCTCGCATCCGCCGCCATCTTCTGCGCGGACTTGAAATACCCCTCCGCCTCGGGACGCTTCTCCCTTGCAGATTGATTAGAGTTAGACCGCCCACACATTTTCACGGATGTCCCGTGCGATATCATTCGAGTATTCCTGGTCTCACTCGTAGATGGTTTTCAACTCTCTCTCCACCGCCTTCCTGAATCGAATCGTCAATCCCGACAAATCAACTCTTGTATCCCCAACCATAATCCTTGATAAGACTCTACCCAACTCGCGCATATCCACAGGGACGCTGGAACCAGACGCCATCTTCTGCACAGCATTGAAATACTGCTCCGCTTCAGGCTGCCTCGCGCGCGCAGATTGGATCGCCCTCGCGATGAACTGCTCGATAGTTATGCCTTGCTTTTGTTGGGATTGTTGCGTGAGCCATTCAGGAATGGGTTGCCGAATTTCTTCTTGCCACAATGCAGAAAATTTTTCTGCACCAATATCATTACACATATCCATTACGATCCCCCGCGCTTTTTCTGCATCTGGGTGTGCACCGATTTTAAGTAGTATTTCCAATGAACCTAATATAGTCTTTAACCCTTCTGCGTAATGAGTGAATTCCCATTGCACTTGTCCCATCATGACAAGCGTCATGGCTTTACCCTGCAGGTCGCCGAGTCCTTCTCTAATTTCAAGCGTTTGTTGATACAACTGCATTGCCTTATCTAAATCACCGCGTGTAAGGTAGATCCCTGCCATTGTATACATGGCGGAGGATTTGCCTTTTAAGTCTCCCAAGCCATTCTTGATTTCTAGCGACTGCTCAAGCAACCACATCGCCCCATCTAAATTACCGCGTGTGTCGTGAATTATTGCCATGTTTATAAGAGCATCTGACTTAATTAATTTGTCATCTATTTCATCTGCTATATTAATTGCCTGCTCAAGCAACTGCATTGCTCTTTCTAAATCACCACGTACACGGGCAATATTTGACATTTCGTGCAGGGTAGCGGACTTGCCTCTTGCGTCACCCAGTCTATTCTTGATTTCTAATGACTGCTCAAGCAACTGCATCGCCCTTTCTAAATCCCCGCTCGTGAAAAATATCTGCGCCATATTATGTAAGGTCTCGGACTTGTTTTTCTGATTACCAAGTCCTTCATCAATTTCGAGTGCTTGCTGGTACAACTTCATTGCTACGTCCAAATTTCCGTGTTTGACGTAGATATTTGCCATTACATGCAAAGTGGCGGACTTGCCTTTTAGGTTTTCAAGAGATTGGTTTGTATCGAGGGACTTACTAAGAAGACGCAAAGCATCATCATACAAACCAAACTGTTGCAACAATAAACTTACCCGATATTGCATCAAAGCGGCATCTTCATCAGTTCTGGCTTCCGCTGCAGCAAGCAAATCTGGTATAGATCTCAAAATGATACGCGCCATAAGCAGATCTTTACTAATATATTTCTCTGCCACGCGAGCCAGTTTCCTCATGGATTGCCAGTAATTTTCCAGGGCGGCCTCAACATTGGTTAATCGTTCTCTTGCAAAAACTCGAAGGGCGGGATGCAGTCGGTAAAGGTAAACATTTTGTTCTTCAAATTCAATGGCGTCGCGTTCCAACAAGCCTCGTTCCCACAAGGCATGTATAGTCTTTACTGCGTTTTCACTCTGATCTTCAAATTCATCATCGGTTTCATACCACTTATTGGCAATCACGGGTGCTGTAACCGCTGGCTCAAAGAAGGCGATGAACAGACTCAGTCTCGATAAGGCAATTTGCAATATTTTCCCAGCCTCTGTTTTCACCAAGTTATTCATCGTAAAATCAAAAGACGCACGTAAACTCTCGTGACGATTTTCCTCTGTCCACTTGTCGCGCGCTTTGGGCAAGAAGGATTGCAAACTCTCAATATACTGATCCAGCGACGTTCCAACTTGGTCGTCAAACGCAGAAGCAAGCAGGCGCAATGCCAAAGGATGACCGCCAACCATTTCGCTTACTTGTTGAGTCTTCTCAATGTAAATCTCGTCTTTTTGCTTGACCACATTTTCCTGAAACAATCTCCCGCCGCTTTCATTGGTTAGACCTTGAATATCTTCAACAGTTTCACCAGGCAAATTTGTAACTTCACGGCTTGTCACGAACAACGTCACACCATTTGCGGCAAGGCTTTTGAAAAAGGTATGCAAACTCTTGGCAGTCTTTTCTTCGTCACTGCCTTTTTCATTCAGCGCGTAATTGAGCGTTTCAAAATTATCCAAGCCCAACAATGTGCGCTTACTCGTCAACGCGTTCCGCACAATCACTTCGCGTTCCTTCGTATCATTGGCGCAAGGCGAAGGCAAACCCAAGAAGCGTTCGATCCGTCCCAGCACGCTTTCCAGCGAGGGCAGTGGATCCAGCCCGATGGCGAGAGTCAACTCGAAGGACGGGGCGAAGCGCAGGAGCGCCTGCCAGAGCAAGGCGGTCTTGCCGATCCCGCCCGCGCCGTGCAGGGTCACCGTCAGCGGTTCGCGAAGCGTGCCTTCGAGCAGGCGTGTGCCAATGCGCATCAACTCGCGCTGGCGTCCGATCAATCCACTGGCAGGGGCGGGCAGGTCGCTCACGTCGGCAGGACGGAACAGGTCATGAGTCTGCGCGCCCGATCCATGCCAAATCAACTTACCAACTTCATCGGGGTGCGCCGCATACAGCGCGATCATGCCGATGAAAAATTCATTCTCACGCTTCACCGCGCGCCGCGCCTGCCGCGCCGCCTCGGGGACGGCGTGTCCATGCGCGAGATAGTTGTAGAACTGTCCGCTGATGTTCGGCGCAAACGGATCGGGCAGATTGAACTGCATCCCCAACGCAAACGGGACTCCCGCTTTCGCCAATTCCCGCGCCAGATTGGAAAACTCGGTTCGTTCCGGGACTGCGGACTGGCACGCGCTCAAGAAGCCGATCCACGCCTTATCTTTGATCTCGCGCACGAACTCCCGCGCCTCCAGCGGATTCGACGCCCCGTTCTCACGCTCGAATAACAGGATCGCGCCATCTCCCGTCGCCGCGCCGTGACCCGAGAAATGCGCGATCATCCCATTTTGGAATCTCGCCATCACGCTGTCCAGCGCCTCGGGCGTCGCGGGTCTCAACTCGATCATATCGAACGGCGCGGCGCTTTTCTCGATGTGACGTTTCATCTCCCGCCATTCGCCGTCCACATCCAACGCGCGCATCGGCTCGCCGCTCAAATCCACCAGCGGGTTGGCAGGGATGAACAACAACGGCACACGCTCCACTTCATTTTTCATGCGTCCATTCGCGGGGCGTTCACTCTCTGGCAATGCGCGCACGAACGCGCAATCCTCCACCACATATTCTTCTTTGGCTTTGTTGTACGCGTACTCCCACGCCACGCCGTCTAGTTCAGGCGACTCCAACACCAGCACAATCGTCCGCTCAGTTTGTTTGGAGAGCGCGTCAAATTCCGCCCGTGCCGCGTCCCTGAACAGCGCGTTGAACAACTTCTCGCCGTAGACGCGCGGGTTCTTGTAAAAACTCTGGAGTCCAGAAGCTTGCTTCTGGGCATCGGACAGCAAGCTGTCCAACTCCAGAATCGAAAACTGGTGGCTTTCCTTCCCGTTGGCGCGTACGCTAATCTGATTGTTAGTAAGGGTGAGGTGAAGAGTGAGCATAACAATTCCCTTATGTCGTTGCGAGGACGGTGTTCTTCTGCTCGAAGCAATCTCCTCGTAACAGGAGACTGCTTCACCCCTTCGGGGATCGCAGCGACATCAAATTCTAAAAATCAAAATATCCAGCGCCGCGAAGAGCATGAGCAAAATGCCCAAGCCAAAAGTCCACGCTGCTGTGTTGACCGCGCTGTGTTTTCTCTCAAGCATTTGTCCCAGAATATTTCGTTTCTCTGTCAGGTTTGCGCGTGAATACTGATAGCGTTTTGGGGAGACTGCCAACAGCGCATAGTACAACGCAACAAAGAAAGCAAACAGCGCGCCGGCGCCGATCAACTTTACTTCAACAAACCCCAGGTAGGTGGGCGCATCCTTGAAGGCCAGCAAACCAAAGAATGCGCCAAGCAGTGTGGTCGCAAGTGTGATGATCTGTCTTGCCGCGTCTTCCAGTGTTTTCAATGAGCCTTGCTCCATTTCATCGAATAATTTATCCAGGCGTTCATCTTCTGGCGTCAATAGCGTAGACTCAACGTATATTTCACCGTCGGCAGATTTTTTCTTTTTTGCCATTTCAACCGCCTTTAACTGTGAACTTGAATTTCCTGCCACAATGCTGGCAGGTCACTTCAAATTCTTCGGTATCTTCTTCTTTGCCGCGAAAGACAACACCCTTGGTGATGCTTCCATCTTTCTTTCTCAATTCAGCAAGATCGAAGCGGTTGGGCTTTTTACATTCCTTATGAGTACAGCTCGTGTTCACAAACGGCGGCATACTTACCTCCTCTAACTTGCGGTCAGTATAAGAACATCATGCTTATTCAGCGATTATATCCCTTCCTAAAATCCCTGCGCTGCGTACTCGCCCCACCCTCTACGAGGGCAGGCACACTTCTCAGCTTCATGCAAATTAAAATCCTTGGGCAACATATTCTCCCCAAACCTTTCTTAGTTCATTGCAAATCTCGCCCAGCGTAATATCATTCTCCACGCACTCAATAAATAATGGCATCAAATTCTCGGTACTGCGTGCTGCAGTTTCAAGCCGAGCAAGCAACTCGCCCACTCTTTCCTTCTTTCTTATTTCCCTTAGCTCTTTCAACTTCGCCTTTTGCCCCAACTCAATCGCAGGGTCAACCTTCAGCCGTTCCAAGGTCAGTTCTTCCTCAACCTTGAACTGGTTCAACCCAACAATCACCTGCTCGCCTTTCTCGATCTCCTGCTGTGCGGTGTAGGCGGCGTTCTGGATCTCGTTCTGCATGAAGCCGCGCTCGATGGCAGTCAATGCGCCGCCCATCTCGTCGATCTTGGCGATGTACTCGAGCGCACCTTTTTCGATCTGGTCGGTCAGATGTTCGATCAGATACGAACCCGCCAACGGATCGACCGAATCCGCCACGCCCGACTCGTAGGCGATGATCTGTTGTGTGCGCAGCGCCACGCGCACGGATTTTTCAGTGGGCAGCCACAGGGCTTCGTCCATGCTGTTGGTGTGCAAACTTTGCGTACCGCCGAGGACAGCGGAAAGAGCCTGGAGTGTCACGCGCACAACGTTGTTTTCGGGTTGCTGGGCGGTGAGAGTCGAACCGGCGGTCTGCGTGTGGAAACGCAATTGCCAACTGGCGGGCTTCTGCGCCTTGAACCGTTCGCGCATGACCCTGGCCCACAGTCGGCGTGCGGCGCGGAACTTGGCGACTTCTTCGAGCAGGTTGTTGTGAGCGTTGAAGAAGAACGAAAGCTGGCCCGCGAAATCGTCCACTTGCAAGCCTGCCTTCAATGCGGCTTCAACGTAAGCGATCCCATTCGCCAAAGTAAAGGCCACTTCCTGCACAGACGTTGAACCTGCTTCGCGGATGTGATACCCGGAAACGGAGATCGTATTCCAGCTTGGAACTTCCTGCGCGCAAAATGAAAATATATCCGTGATCAATCTCATCGAAGGCGCGGGCGGGAAAATATACGTGCCGCGTGCAATGTATTCCTTCAGGATATCGTTTTGAATTGTGCCGCGCAGTTTCCTGATGTCCGCACCCTGACGCTTCGCCACTGCAATGTACATCGCCAGCAAAATTCCGGCGGGCGCATTGATGGTCATCGAAGTCGAAACAGTTTCCAAAGGAATATCTTTGAAGAGCGCTTCCATATCGTGAATGGACGAGATCGAAACGCCCACCTTGCCCACTTCGCCCTGCGCGATCGGGTCGTCCGCATCGTAGCCGATCTGGGTCGGCAGGTCGAGGGCCACGCTCAAGCCAGTTTGTCCATGCTGCAATAAATAACGATAGCGCTTGTTTGATTCTTCGGCTGTTGAGAAACCCGCATACTGACGCATGGTCCAAAAGCGCGAGCGATACATCGTCGGCTGGACTCCGCGCGTGAACGGGAACTCACCGGGGAAGTTGAGCTTCGCCTCGTAATCGGAGTCCGCTTTGGGCGGGAATGCGAGGCGGGGCATTTCAATCCCCGAAGACGTTTCAAAACGTTCCTTCCGCTCCGGGAATTTATCCAATGATTTTTTGAGTGTATTCTCTTGCCATTTTTTGTATTGGTCGCTGATAGTCATGTAAAAACCCTTTAACCACAAAGGACACAAAGTACACGAAGGAAGAGCTTAAGGCCAAAAAGCTTTAAAACCTTTGTGCCCTTTGTGACCTTCGTGTTTAATTTTCTTTCCAAGTATAAAGCCAAACACTTCATCCAAGAATTGGATAATCTTAGGCGAAATATCAGGACAAATGTCATTTGTGCGCCATAAACGAAAATGCTACACTTCTCGTATATCAACTCAGGAGAATCTTCCATGGGCAAAACTTTTCTTTACATCGGCGCGGGAGTTTTATTCTTGATCGGCTTGTGTCTGCTTGGGTATGGCGCGCTGAGCGTCATTGGCTCCACATCCTCACAGGGAAGTTCCAACTGGCTGACGTTCGGGCTCGGCTTTGGATGCGTGGGTGTTTTATTTTTGGGCGGCGGTGCGGGCCTGGTCTACGCCGGGATGCGCGGAACAAAGACCGAAGTCGTCCAGCAGGTCACGATGAAAGTCGATCTGCCCGGAGATACGAAGATCTCACAGGTCACCTGCCGGAATTGCGGCGGCGCATTGAAACCGGAAAACATCAAGATGGTGGCCGGCGCGCCGATGGTGGAATGTCCGTATTGCGGCACGACCTATCAAATGACCGAAGAACCAAAGTGGTAAACAATTTACGATTTCAGATTTACGATTGTTGATTGATGAAGGGAGCATCGTTATGAAGAAAAAGCTTCTTGCGATTGCGTTTGTTTTCGTTTGTATGCTCGGCCTGACTTCAAGCGCACTCGCTCAAAGTAATTATCTTTTCAGCGTGCCAAAAGAAACCGTCAATGTGTACTGGAATGCCGATGGAACAGAGTCCATCGAATACACGCTTGATATTGTCAACCAGCCGGGCGCGCACGTAATTGACTACGTTGATTTCGGAATGCCAAACAGTAATTTCGATGTCAACAACGCAAGCGCGGACGTGAACGGGACTCCCGTTTCCGTTTCACAAAGCGATTACCAGGGAAGCGGCTCTGGCTTTTCAGTGGTCATGGGCGGGCAAGCCATCCCCGCAGGCGGGCGCGGGACGGTCCACATGCGCATCGATAACATCACCGGCGTTGTATATCCCGACAGTAACGACAACAATTATGCCAGCGGCGATTTCGCGCCAAGCTATTTTGGTTCTCAATATATCGTCGGCGCCACCGACATGACCGTCACCTTCCATCTGCCGCCCGGCGTCAAACCCGAAGAGCCGCGCTGGCATGGCGCACCCTCCGGTTTTCCATCCCAGCCGCGAACAGGAATCGATTCGCAAAATCGCGTCACTTATACGTGGCAATCTGCAAACGCAAGCGCATCTGAATCTTATACCTTCGGCGCTTCATTTCCCAAAAGTTATATACCCGATTCAGCCATCGTTCAAACCAACTTCTTCGATGTGATCTTCGGCTTGATCGGCGGGCTGGTCAGTTTTGCAGCAGGTTCACTGCCCTGTCTCATCTTCGCTGCCCTTTTCTTCGGCGTTCCCATTTTGAATGCTGTTCAGGGTCAGCGCCGCAAACTGCAATACATTCCTCCCAGGATCGGAATCGAAGGCCACGGCATCAAGCGCGGATTGACCGCGGTCGAGGCCGCAATATTGATGGAGCAGCCGCTCGACAAAGTCATGACCATGACCTTGTTCGGCGTGGTCAAAAAAGGCGCGGCAACTGTCGTGACACGCGAGCCGCTCAAGGTCCAGGCAACCGATCCGGCCCCCGCCGATCTGCACGATTACGAGACCGCATTTCTGGACGCATTCAAGATCGATGATCCGAGAGCGCGTCAGACAGCCATGCAAAACATGATGGTGGCGCTCGTCAAATCTGTTGGTGAAAAAATGAAGGGCTTCAGCCGCAACGAAACCATCGCTTACTACAAAAACATCATGGAGCAGGCTTGGGCGCAGGTCGCGGCGGCGGACACACCCGAGGTGAAGAGTCAAAAGTTTGACGAAAATCTTGAATGGACCATGCTCGACAAGGAATACGATGACCGCACGCGGCGCACATTCACCGGCCCGATCCTGATGCCGATGTGGTGGGGACATTACGACCCAACGTATCGCACCGCGCCGACAGCGGCTCCCACCGCATCATTCCCATCCTCGTCTGGACGCGGCTCCTCCGCCCTGCCCGGCGCGGACATCGCCGCTTCGATGGTCACCGGCGTGCAAACCTTCTCCAGCAAAGTCATCGGCGACTTGAACACGTTCACCAGCAAGGTCACAAATGTCACCAACCCACCACCTCCACCTTCGACCAGTGGTTATCGCGGCGGACGAAGCGGCGGCGGCGGAGGCTGCGCCTGTGCGTGTGCCTGTGCCGGTTGCGCCTGCGCCTGTGCCGGCGGTGGAAGATAATTCATAACGGAGTGCGATGTCTCCAGACATCGCAAGTGAAATGCCAGATCAGTTTTTTAAAACCGCCCTGCACGCGCCAGCGCACTTGTTCCGGGCAGATGCAATTTACATGATTACAGGCGCAACCTACAAAAAACAGTCCATCATGAAAACTGAAGCAAGAAAATCCGAATGGATTAACTCTTTTATAAAAGCATCAGAAGTTTATGGATGGAATATTATTGCGTGGGTGGTGTTGGATAATCATTATCACGTCATTGTCAAATCGCCTGAGCATAGCGCTGGAAATTTGCCGAAGTACGTTGGCAGCTTCCATAAATTTACTGCGCGACAATGGAATGATGAAGATAACGCCTTTGGCCGCAAAGTCTGGTGGAATTACTGGGATACTTGTGTACGCTCAGAGCATGATTTCATCAATCGCTTGAAGTATGTCTATTTGAATCCGATAAAACATGGCTATGCTGACAAACCTGGCGAGTATCCGCATAGTAATTATTCATCCTTCCTGCAAACATATTTATTTACTGAAGAGTTTAAAATGGGTGATGAGGTAAACGATGTCCCTGAATTTTAGAAATTTTTCCTTGCTAAAAAACGGAGTGCAAAGTCTCTTGACTTTGCCTTTCCGAAGTCTGGAGACTTCGGACTCCGTCCCATCGTCTGGACTCCACCACTACACCCGCGAAAACGCAGACGAAAAATCGCGCATCCATTTGCGAGTGGACCCGGACGGAACCGGCACATTGATCGTCAATGCTAATCGTGTCATGCACCTAAACCCGACTGCGTCATTTATGGCATGGTTAATTTTAGAAGGAAAGACAAAAGAGGAAAGAATTCGTGCTTTAAGATCGCGCTATTCTGTCGGCAGGCAGCAAGCTGAATCCGATCTTTCTTCTTTCATCTTTCAACTCGACGAATTGATCCGCCCCGATGGCGCTTGTCCCATCCACGAACTCGATCTCGACACCACCATGCCGTTCAGCGCACGACCGTCCGCGCCCTACCGCATGGACCTGGCTGTCACCTATCGCTGCAACAACGATTGCGCTCATTGCTACAATGCCCGCGAAAGGAACTTCCCCGAGCTGAGCACCGAGCAATGGTTCAAGGTCATCGACCAGCTTTGGGCGCTGGGCGTTCCGCACATCGTCTTCACCGGCGGCGAAGCGACTTTACGAAACGACCTGCCTGAGCTGATCGCTCACGCCGAATCGAACGGGCAAATCACCGGTCTCAACACCAACGCCCGCCGTCTCATGGATGAGAAGTATGTCCAAAAACTTATCGACGCCGGACTCGATCACGTACAGATCACAGTTGAATCCTGCGATGAGCAAATCCACGACGAAATGATGCGCGCCAAAGGCGCTTTCAAACAAACCATTCAAGGTTTGAAAAATGCGCTCAACAGCAAACTGTATGTGATGACCAACACCACCATGCTGCGGACCAACGTCCACAAGATTCCCGACACGCTGGATTTTCTGGCCGATCTCGGCGTGCCCACCATCGGACTCAACGCGCTGATCTACTCCGGCCACGCCCTGACCGTTGGGACGGGTCTGCGCGAAAGTGAGCTTCAACCCATCCTTGATATCGCCACGCGCAAGACGGCCGGGCGCGGACAAAAACTCATCTGGTACACGCCGACCCAATATTGCGAATTCGATCCCACTGCCAATAATCTGGGCGTCAAAGGCTGCACTGCGGCGTTGTACAGCATGTGCATCGAGTCAAACGGAAATGTATTGCCGTGCCAATCTTATTATCATCCGCTCGGAAACATGCTAACCGATTCATGGAACTCGATCTGGAATCACAGCCTGTCCGTGCAGTTGCGCGAGCGGCAAAATCTGCCAGCTAAATGCGAGACTTGTCCGGTGGTCGCAGAGTGCGGCGGAGGTTGCCCATTGCAGTTTGAAAACCACCGCGAATCTTTCGGTGTCAATTTGCCAATCTTGAATTAGTGACTAATTATCGGAGTGCGACGACTTCAGTCGTCGCAACCAAAGTCTGGAGACTTTGGACTCCGTTCCACTCGAAACCAGGAGATTATCATGAGCGAACACGATTGGATCAAGGAGTTTCCCGCCGCCATCACAGTCTGCGACGCAGACGGCATCCTGCTCGAAATGAACGATAAAGCCGCCAGGACTTTTGAGAAAGATGGCGGCTACGCGCTGATTGGCAAAAATATGCTGGATTGTCACCCTGAACCAGCACGCGCCAAGACAGAAAGATTATTGGCCGCCAAAGAAAAGAACATTTACACCATCGAGAAGAACGGCGTCAAGAAAGTCATCTTCCAAAGTCCCTGGTATAAGAACGGAGAGTACGCCGGTTTTGTGGAACTCTCGCTGGAAGTTCCATTCGAGATGCCGCATTTTGTACGCTCATAAAGAAAACACGACATAAGAAACCAGCATCTTATTTCGGCACAAAGCCAGGCAAACCAAAAATATGGCTGCATCTAAAATTACTGAGATATCCTATTTATTGGCTTTCCCCGATCCTGCGGAGCAAGCTTCTGAGCCGCTGCAACAAATCAGCGGACTTAAGGATGCGCCGTATTTTCAGCCGGTGGATATCCGCGTCAGAACGCTGGGCCAGGTTGAAGTCCAGGCAGGAGGCGTGCAAGTATCCGTTCTGCGCCAGCGCTATGATGACCGCATCCAAATTCTGGATTGCAGGTTTCAGTTATCAGACGCCTTGAGCCTGGAATCCATCCAGCAGCGCGAAATCATCGAGAAGAACTTGAGAGAAAGATACCTGCCGGCAGAATACCTGGCGAGCGGGATGTTCGAGGAATATATTATCCTTCTACTTGTCGGCGTCAAACCTACACCCGATAAGTTTATCGAGAAGAACGCCATAGGACTGGCGCGTTTTATGCGCTCGCAACACGAAGTGTTCGATCCGCGCGAGATCGAAGATGTGCTGATCTCACGCGTGCGTTATTCGAACATGGAACTCACGCTCGTCGATTGGGACGGCGCGGTCATCATCGCACCCAACGGAGATTTTCAATCGGACATCGAATTACTCAAGATCGGCAATTACCAACTGCTCCGTTATCGAATGCTGGATCATGATGTTGAATCCAGCCTGCACATGATCCGCGAAAGATTTCGCCGCAACCCGCGCAACGCCGTGCAGATCGGCCCGACGCGCACAGAGATGCGCCGCATCATTCAGCATCGCCTTGAGTTAATGCTCGACTTTGAACACACTGAACAAAACCTTTTGTTGATCGGCGACTGGTACACGGCGCAACTGTATCATGTCATCCGCGATGAATTCTATCTGGAAGATTGGAAACAAGCCGTAAAGAATAAACTGGATGACCTGCAAGGCGTTATAGAGACCATCCGCGAAAACTTCTCGCTCTCGTGGCAAAGCTTGATGGAAAGCGTACAGATCGCGGGCTGGCTCATACTCCTGATCGGTTATTTCGTTTTATACTTTATGGACATGGGATGGTTCAAAAAACCATAATGGAGGCCGCATGAATATTTTCAAGAACTTTACCAAGGTTCGATCCCTGCCAACCGGTGTATATCAAAAACAATCGCCACCCGACCAACCACCGTATCGCATTCACCTGCGTCTGCAGGCGGATGGCTCCGGCGTGCTCATCGTCAACGCCGCCACCGTTCTGCATCTCAACCCAACCGCCGCTGAATACGCCTATCATTTCATCAAAGGCACTTCGCCCGATGATGCGGCCAGGGAAATCTCGACTCGTTACCACGTCAAGCGGGATGCGGCCATGCACGACTTTCAGGATTTCTCCGAGCGGATCCAGACGCTCGTGACGACTCCTGACCTCGATCCCGTTTCCTATCTGGACTTTGAGCGGGTCGCGCCACATTCAGCCGATCTCAGCGCCCCGCTTCGACTCGACTGTGCGCTGACCTATCGTCTGCCCGAAAATACGCAAGCCGATTACGCTCCCACCAAACGCGTCGATCGCGAACTGACCACCGATGAATGGTGCGCCATTCTCGATAAGGCCTGGGATGCTGGCATTCCACACATCACGTTCACCGGCGGCGAAGCCACCCTGCGCGACGATCTGCCGCAACTGATCGCGC
This sequence comes from Chloroflexota bacterium, assembly GCA_021796315.1. The sequence goes on along the minus strand of JAJYOH010000029.1, from coordinate 5,882 downwards.
GCGCCGAAAAGAACGGTCAGGTCTGCGGACTTCTAACCGACGGCTTGAAACTCGCCGATAAAAAATATCTCGACCAGCTTTTGCAAACCGGCCTTGACCACATCTTATTCATGCTCCAACCCGACAACAAAGATTCATGGAAAGCCTTGGAATTCATTATGCCTGAAGATATTTTCGTCACAGTGCATTTGACTCTCAATGCTAAAAATGTCAAAGATGGCCGCAGCATTTTGGAAAGATTGGCAAAGTTGGAGGTCAAAAGCCTTTCGCTCACCGCCGCCGACGGGTCCGCTAAAGAGGCATTTTCCGATTTACAAAACGCCGCCGCCCATTTAGGTCTGACCATCAAACATGATCTGCCAGTGCCTTATTCGTCCAGCCACCCGGTGGCCGCCGAAATCGCGGAAGATGAAGCCGCAGATGGAGGGGGCAGAGCCTGGCTTTATGTCGAGCCAGATGGCGATGTCCTGCCAACGCAAGGCATGGCCAATAAAATCCTCGGCAACCTTCTGCGCGATCCCTGGAAACAAATTTACAAATAAACGATTAATTCTCAAAACAGCCGCCAAATACAGCGGCTGTTTTCATTTACAAGTGAGCATAACTTTATTGGAACATATTCGACTAATAGATAATGATGAAACCTAAAATTCCCATTCGGCTAATTGCAGTTCTCGCGCTTTCTTTTTTGGCGGCCTGTAACATAAAAATCGCAATCGTCCCGACAGGCGCCACCCCCCTTTCCATTTTTTCCACATCCACCGCGACGGCGGTCCCCACGGCAACCTTACGTCCAACTCCAGATCTCAAATGCACTAAAACCAATTGCATGGATGCCTGCATTTCAAAGATAGCATCCATGCTCAAAAGTAATGGTGTGTCGCCGCAGACCAAGGCAGCCACCCCCCAGAACATGAACATCACGCCAACAGTACTGGCAATTTACGATGTTCAGGGAGATCAACTTGGGGCCCCAAAATTTACATCCAACATTTCTGCCGACCTGCTCGGCTATCAACAGAATACAGCCGCCCAGCAGGCAGTGTGGAATTTTTTCGTGGCGTTGATTCCCCCCGACCAGCGAACTGAAGTATCCAATTTTATTATTTCAAGCGACGGGAAAGGAGGGATGCTTGCCAGTGTTCAACAAAACCTGGATGATCCTAAAAAATGGGCCTTGAATGTAGATATCGTGGATGCAGCCAACCCCAGGAGCCTGACGTTCACTCTCATCCATGAATTCGGTCATTTGCTCACGCTGAACGACACCCAGGTCACGATGGACACAAAAGTTATGGCCAGCCCGTTGGATATGCAACTTCAAGCGCAGGATGCATCCGGTTGCCCGCAATTCTTCACAACCAACGGATGCAGCCAGCCCAATTCATACATTGACCAGTTCTACAATAAATTCTGGCCAAAGCTGTACCCTGAGTGGAGCAAGATCAACGCGCAAAGAAATGTCAACGGCTATTTCACTTTGATAGGCAATTTCTATCAGCGACATCCGACCCAATTTGTTACGCCTTACGCCGCCACCAGCCCGGAGGAAGACATCGCTGAAACCTGGGCACGGTTTGTTTTAACAACCAAGCCCCAGCCAGACAGCATTTCCGAAAGAAAGACGCTTTTCTTTTACGATTTTCCAGAGCTTGTCCAAGTACGCGACCAGATCGTATACGGGCTTTGCAATTACTCGCAAAATCAGTGAGGCCAATGGATAAAAATTAACCCAAACAACCGCCAGATATTTGGCGGTTGTTTTTCATTTGCAAGGAAGTCGAAAAACTTTAATGGTATGCTTGCCGAAATTTCGGAGACCCATGAAAACCAGAACCATAATCGTCATACTTGGCATACTTCTTTTTTGCTGCATTACGATATTTTGCATCGGCGGAGCGGCATACTTTTACTTTGTTTCAAACGACAATATTCTTGCCCCGGCCACCCATATTCCGCCGCAGACGAATGTCGAGCCTCCTGCAAATTTTTCTCCCACCCAAATATCAGTCGCGGCCTGCCCCAGTTTAATGGCCGACATCGTCCAGGCCGCGCAGGGAAGCGCCTACGGCCCGGATAGCAGCGGCACATCGTCATCAAACACTGATTGGCACACACTCGTCACCTACCGGGTGGATGGAAATCAGATCAGCGATCCATCTTACGAAAAAGTTTCCCCGAATTTAAAAAGTCTTCAGCAAGACATCAATGCACAACAGGCGGCCTGGGATTTGTTCGTGGGGCTTATTCCACCCGAAGATCGGAAAATGATTTCCGAATACCGGGTCTTTACCGACGGGCCGAGCAACATCCTCGCCGCAGTCGAACAGGCCCCCAACGACCCGGCTAAGTGGGTGATCGAGGTTGACGAGGCTGATCTGCAAAACAAAAAGGAACTGGTTTTCACGCTCATCCATGAATACACTCACCTGCTCACTTTAAATGCAAACCAGGTTCCGCCCGATGTCGCCATCTTCAACAACCCAGATAACCAAAATCTTTTCGATCAAAAGGTTGCAGCCTGCCCCACTTATTTCCCTGACGAGGGTTGCAGCAAACCGAATTCATACATCAACACTTTTTACAACAAATTTTGGGTAAACATCCTCGACGAGTGGAGGAAGATAGACGCCCTTTCCACTGCCGAAAATCAGAATCCATACTACGATAAACTCCATGCCTTCTATCAGACTCACCAGGATCAGTTCGTGGATGATTATGCCGCCACCAACACATCCGAAGATATGGCCGAGACTTTTGCTTTCTATGTTCTCTCGCCCAAACCGACGGGCAATTCCATCAGAAACCAGAAAATCCTGTTCTTTTATGATTATCCCGAACTCGTCCAACTGCGCTCGCAGATTTTGAACAATTTGTGTACACTCAATCCATAACATGAACGCGGAACTCCCCATTCCCGAATCGTACTGGGTGCTTCCAGGTCAACTCCTGGCCGGAGAATATCCCGGCCACTTTGATGGTGGAAGGGTCCGCCGCCGCGTCGATGCGTTTCTCGAAGCCGGCTTCAATACTTTTATCGATTTGACCGCACCCGATGAACAGCCGTCTTACGAATCCATTCTCAAAGAACAGGCCCGAATATATGAGGTGGAAGTTCGACATTTGCGCTTCTCCATCGGCGACTTTGGCCTGCCCACGCACGCCGGAATGATATCCACGCTAAATGCAATCGATTCCGCGCTCAATGCAAAACGCAAGATTTACGTTCATTGCTGGGCCGGGGTTGGACGCACCGGCACCGTGGTTGGATGTTATCTCGTGCGGCACGGCAAAACAGGCGCGCAGGCTTTGCGCCAGATCGCCGAATGGTGGCGGGATGTCCCCAAAAGTAAACACCTCACGCGTTCGCCGGAAACAAATGAGCAGGTTCAATTTATTCTCGATTGGAAAGAATGAACTGGCACGCCAGATATACTCAACAATCAAAATGGACGCGCGGCTTGCGCGCTTATCTTTTTGAAAAAGCCGGATTGAAAAATGCGCGGCGCATCCTTGAAATTGGGTGCGGAACCGGCGCGATTCTTTTCACGCTTGAAACTTCCGCCTCGATTCACGGCCTGGACCTCGATCCGGCTGCCTTGACCCAGTGCCGAATCCACGCCCCAGCCGCTTCGCTTACGCGCGGCGATGCGCTTCATCTGCCCTACAAAGATCAAACTTTCGATATTACTTTTTGCCACTTCTTTTTGTTGTGGGTAAAAAATCCATTGGCTGCTTTACTCGAAATGAAACGCGTCACCGCATCAAAAGGATTTATCTTGGCACTGGCTGAGCCTGATTACAACGCGCGCGTGGATAAACCCGATGAACTCTTCCAACTTGGAAAATGGCAAACAGAATCTTTATTACGCCAGGGTGCGGATGCCGGCATCGGCGCGCGGCTCGCAAACCTGTTCCATCAGGCGGGCATCCGCCTCATTGAAACGGGAGCCATTCAAAGTCGAGGCAATGAGGCGCTTAAACCTGATGAATGGGAAAATGAATGGGCAGCATTGGAATCCGATTTGACGGGACTCGTTCCCGCTCGGGAAATCCAACAGATGAAAATTTTGGATAAGCGGGCCTGGGAACACGGTGAGCGCGCACTGGATGTCCCAACGTACTTTGCCTGGGGTCAGGTATAATTACCCTGGAAATTATTGGAGGCCTTTTTTGGAAACTTTACAACCTGATACACAACCGACCCAACCAACTCCACAAGCTCCCGCACAGGAGCGAATGGATTGGAAACGGTTCTTTCTGGATTTATTTGAAACAGTTGGACTGGCCATTATTCTCTTTCTGGTCATCAACACGCTTTCGGCGCGCGTGCGGGTGGACGGCTTCAGCATGTTACCCACATTGAAGGATGGCGAATTTGTCCTCGTAAACAAACTGGCATATCGCGTTGGTTCTCCCGCGCGCGGCGACATTATTGTGTTCCGCTCCATAACAGTCGCCGATCTCGACCTGGTCAAGCGCGTGATTGGATTGCCCGGCGATAAAGTGGAAGTCCGCAACGGAAAGGTAATTTTAAACGGCCAGACATTGAGCGAAGCTTATATCAATGCCGCACCGAACTACAGCGGCACATGGAAAGTACCGGACGGATATTTATTTGTACTGGGCGACAACCGCAATGATTCATCCGACTCACATCAATGGGGTTACTTGCCGGAACAAAATATTATTGGCAAAGCCCTGCTTATTTACTGGCCGCCGCCCAACTGGGCCATGATCGATCACACAAAAATCGTGATGGCAGCGCCTTGAGATGAATATGAACGACAACATTTCTCCCGAACCGTTCCAATGCAATGAATGCCAGGCAGGCATGATGCACCTGCGTTTCATTACGTACTTTACGTGGCTGGACGAGGAGCTTATCACTGTCCCAAATTTCCCAGCCTGGATCTGTGATGTATGCGGGCGACGCGAGTACGATGAAAAATCCATCTCGTGGCTGACCATGCTGTTAAATCCAAACGCCGGTAAACCAACCGGACGTAAAACCGTTTCGCATCGCGCGACGCCGAGGGCGGCTTCACGCCCCTCAGCCGAATCCTAAGCTGACAGGTTTGCCTTATGACAATGGATACTTCTCCCCGCACATACCGCTTTCTGGCCGCAACTGTTTTGACAGCCAGCTACCTCACGGTTGGAAAACTGATGGCAACCAGTACGGGCATCATGGCCATGTTGAACGATCCCACGCGTTCCGGCATGGAAGTCCATGACGCGAAATTGGCGCGAATTCACATGCCCACCAAACTGGTGGATCATTTTGAGTTGACGCGCATGATGAAGTCGCACATTTACGCCATCTGCATGGCGCGCCGCGAAGACCTTGGTCCACAGGCGTTGGTACGCGGCGGCTATACCAGCGTAGCCGAATATTCGATCCGCCTGGCAACACAAATGTTTGAAATCGAAGGCACTATGGAATTACCGGGGCGATTCGATTTTACAAATCTGATGACAGAAGGCACGCGCGAATTCATCCCGGTTTTCAATGCCACACTAACCGGCATCCTGATTCCAAACCTGCGCGTGGAAAGCGCCGGCATGCTGGTCAATCGCCGCCAAATTGACCTGATCGCCATGCTCAATCAACGAGTCAAACCCGAAAGCTAATCAAGAAATCGCTTGACCTTATAGAGGTGGGATGATAAAATCCGCCCGCTTCTAAGAACGCCCCCATCGTCTAGAGGCCCAGGACGCAACCCTTTCAAGGTTAAGACCGGAGTTCGAATCTCCGTGGGGGCATAAAAAAGATGGCTCATAAGTAAAATCAAGGAGCTACGAGAATAGCGAGCAAGGAATGAAGCAAAGCCTTGCCGCGACGCCGGACGTTATGGACGAATTCAAAGAAGGCAAGATAG
>JAJYOH010000411.1 GCA_021796315.1 Chloroflexota bacterium | reverse complement strand
GCGGCAGGTGGAACTCCGTCAGGAGTCTTTGCCTGCTCTCGGCGCGGATGATGTTTTGGTAGAGACGATCTGCTCCGCCGTCAGCGCCGGGACAGAGATGCTCATCTATCGCGGACAATTTCCACAGGATACAAATTCAGTTGACACGGTCAGCAGCGGACTTCCTTATCCAACGTCTTATGGCTACGCCTGTGTCGGACGCGTGCTCGAACTCGGCTCTGGCGTCGACCCGGAATGGGCTGGCCGTTTAATTTTTTCTTTCCAGCCCCACACGACTCACTTCGTCACCACCACCGATTGCCTGATTCCAATCCCTGAAAACATTTCACCTGAAACCGCATGCTTTCTTCCAAACATGGAAACGGCGGTTAATCTTGTGCAAGACGCCGCGCCGATTCTCGGTGAGCGCGTTTTGGTTTTGGGTCAAGGTGTGATCGGTTTGCTGACAGCTTCCTTGCTCGGCGAATTCCCGCTTGAATGCTTGATTGCAGCAGACCGTTATGAACTGCGGCGAAATGCTTTGAAAGTTGAAGGTCAAGAGTCAAAGGTTATAAAGCTCGATCCCGATCAATCCGATTTCCATGAACAAGTCAAAAAATATCTCGGCGGCAGCGCAGACTTGACTCTCGAACTGAGCGGCTCCCCCTCCGCCCTCGACGATGCCATCGCGTTGACTTGCTTTTCGGGACGCGTCGTCATCGGCTCGTGGTATGGAGAGAAACGCGCGCCCATCGATTTAGGCCACAGCTTCCACCACTCACGCATCAAACTCATTTCGTCACAGGTCAGCACCATCGCGCCAGAGTTGTCCGCGCGCTGGGATAAGTCGCGCCGTTTCGAGGTCGCGTGGGGTGCACTGAAAAGGATCCAGCCCGAAAAGTGGATCACACATCGTTTCCCCATTTTGCGCGCGGCAGATGCCTATCGTCTGCTGGATGAACATCCACAGGAAACCATTCAGATCGTTTTCAACTATTAGAGCAAATAATGAAAAAATCTTTTGCATCCATTTGGTGGAGAATAGCAGCGTTCGCATTTGATTATCTTGTTATTGCCGTTTACCTTGTCGTCCTCGTTTTGCTGGGTTGGAGCAGCAGATTTGCCTTTCCCACTGCAATGACATTCATGTTTTCGCAACGCGTCTCAGCTCAATTTGTTGGTTTCCTTTTGATTACACTGCCCGTTACTTTGTATTTTGCCTTCGGCGAATCTTCGTTAAAGCAGGCAAGCTGGGGAAAACAAAGAATGGGATTGAAAGTGGTCAATGTTCAAGGTCGTCAACTCAGCTTCATTCATGCACTTGCCAGAAATCTTTTAAAGTTCGTGCCCTGGGAGTTGGCGCACACTTGCATTTGGAGTTTGGCATTTAGTTATGGCAATCCGCCTTTGTGGATTAACGCAGGTTTCATCGCCGTTTACCTTTTGGTCGGGATGAATCTCCTGAGCATCTTTTTCAGCAAGACTCATCAAAGCCTTTATGATTTCGCCACCAGTACTTATGTGGTCAAATCCTGATTTTTCAATCCAGGAGGTATGATGTACACACTCGCCGTCCGCCGTGATTTCATTGCCCGCCATTTTTTGATCGGCGGAGATTGGGGCTCTGAGAATTTTCCCAATTCGCATCATTACATTCTTGAACTGCGCCTCACAGGAGAGCAACTCGACCAGCACGGCTATTTGTGTGATATTGTGGATGTTGAAAAACATCTCGATGAAATTGTTGGTTACTATCGCGAGCAAATGCTGAACGACAAACCGGAATTCACGGGGCTGAATCCGAGCATCGAACATTTCGCGCGGATATTAGCGACTTCACTGCACGAAAAGATAAGGACAGAAAACATCAACGCGATCAAAGTCGTATTATGGGAACATGAAAACGCCTGGGCAGCCTATCAAGTTGACAGGTTGAAAAGTTAACAAGTTGGAACGTTCAAACTTTCCAACCTTCAAACCTTAAAACTTGATGAACATCGGTCTCGTCATTTATGGCTCGCTCGACGCATTAAGCGGCGGATATTGGTATGACCGCAAGTTGGTCGAATATTTGCATAGACAGGGGGATACGGTCGAAATTATCAGCCTGCCACTGCGAAATTATGCCGCACACCTTACCGACAATTTTTGGTTCCGTTTATGGAGTCCGGGAGCTCGCTCCCGCACCGGACAGCAAGCTGTCCGACTCCAAAAATATGACATTCTTATTCAAGATGAACTCAACCATCCATCGTTAATTGCAGCTAATGCGGGGAAACATTTTTATCCGGTCGTAAGCCTTGTCCATCATTTGCGGTGCTCCGAACTGCGCCCGGGCTGGCAAAATAGTTTTTACCGCACTGTTGAGAAGAAATATCTGCAAAGCGTGGATGGATTTATTTTCAACTCGGAAACGACAAAAAATGTGGTTAATGGAATCATGGTTAATGAAAAAATTTCCGTGGTTGCTTATCCGCCGACAGACAAATTTGGAGAAATGATTTCAGAAAAAGAAATTATCAGGAGAGCAAAAAATCCCGCACTGAGAATTCTATTTCTTGGAAATGTGATCCATAGAAAAGGTTTGCACACTTTATTGCAAGCCCTTGCCGTCCTTCCGCCTTCATCCTTCATCCTTGATGTTGTCGGCTCATTGACAACCGAACCTGTCTACGCGCAAGCCCTCATAAAAAAAGCATCAGACCATGGTCTTCAGCCTATGGTCCATTTTCACGGCTCGCTCGACAACGCCCCACTGATCGAATTGCTCAAACAATCCCACCTTCTTGCCGTGCCATCCAGCTATGAGGGTTTCGGGATCGTCTATCTCGAAGGGATGGGTTTCGGCCTGCCATCCATTGGCACGACAGCCGGTGCGGCTGGAGAAATCATCACGCACAGCGAGAACGGGTATTTGATTCAACCTGACGATGCTGAAACACTTGCAAAATATTTATCCGATCTCGCAACTGACAGAAATTTATTAGCAAAACTTTCAGTCAATGCTTTACATCGTTTTCAACAACAACCAAAATGGGAGCAGACCGCCGGAAGGATTCGCACCTTCCTGCTGTCCATGATCTGACATGGAATATTCTTTTACCGATTATCTGCTTGCCAAACAAAGCGTGGATGACCGCGCATTAAATCGTCAGGTTTACGAAGCGATGATTGCCAGCCTGCCAGCACAACCGCTGCGTATTATCGAAGTCGGCGCGGGGATCGGCACGATGCTGACGCGTTTGATTCGCTGGAATGCTTTGCAGAAAGCTGACTATGTCCTGCTTGATGAGATGGCCGCTAACATCGAATACGCCTCAGAGTGGTTTCCGCGCTGGGCAGTGGATAACGCCTTGAACGTAGCTAGAAGCGGGCAGAATCAACTGCGGATGTTCGACCAGACTCGCGACGTCAGTATCACGTTCGAGCGTGCGGATGTTTTCGATTTCATCCAAAAAAATCGTGCGCCTGCCGACTTGTTGATCGCGCACGCAGTATTGGATTTGCTTCCGATGCCCGAGTCTTTGCCAAAATTATTTTCGCTGACGAAAAACTTGTCATGGTTCACGATCAATTTCGACGGCGTGACTTCGCTCGAACCGGCCGTTGACCCGGCTCTTGATGCAACCATCGAGCGGCTTTACCACGAGTCGATGGACAAACGCCCGAGCGGCGGCGACAGCCGCAGCGGACGGCATTTGATCGGCCACTTGAAAAGTGTGGGTGCAAAGATCCTCGCGGCGGGCGCCTCGGATTGGGTGGTGCACGCCGTGGACGGAAAATATCCCGCCGATGAGCAATTTTTCCTGCAATTCATTTTGCATTTCTTCGAGGAAAGTTTGACCGGGCACCCAGAATTGGATGCGGAAAAATTTTCGGAATGGCTTGCAAAGCGGCGCGCACAGATCGAGCGCGGCGAATTGGTCTATATTGCACACCAGATGGATTATTTGGTGAAGATTTGATTTACGACTAAGTCTTCTTAGAATCAAAATTGAACCGCAAAACCCGCAAAGAGCGCAAAGATTCCTTTTTTCTTGGCGTGCTTCGCGCTCTTCGCGGTGGAAACTGACAAAGGTTGGAATTCTCCATGAATTTTTAGAAAGCCATCGCCTACGATGAGCGAGCCGGATTTGCCAGCTTTGTAGAGTATAATCTCTCTGCAAGTAAATTTACCGACGTCAGCAGTCTCTCGCTGTTATCTTGAGCGTTCGCTCAATTCCCCCAACACTAGTTTGACTTCTGAAGACAAGGATATATTTTGAGTTTCGAACAATTTAATCTTGATTCCCGCCTCTCGGCGGGCATCCATCGCGCAGGCTATGAAGAGCCTACGCCAATTCAAGTTCAGGTCATCCCCGCCGCATTGGAAGGCCATGACCTGATCGGCACCGCGCAGACCGGCACGGGAAAAACTGCCGCTTTCGTTTTACCGATCTTACACAGACTACTCAGCGGACCGCGCGGCGTCGCCCGAGTTTTGATCGTCACACCGACGCGCGAACTGGCCGAGCAGATCAACGACGCCATCCGCGCGCTGTCGGTGGGCACACGCATCCGCAGCGCAACCATTTACGGCGGAGTCGGAGCCGCTCCGCAGATCAAGGCTCTGCGTGACGGCGCAGAAATTCTGGTCGCATGTCCGGGGCGTTTGCTGGATCTGGTCGAACAACGTCACGCCAGGTTGGACCGCATCGAAATGCTGATCCTCGACGAAGCCGACCGCATGTTCGACATGGGTTTTCTGCCGGACGTGAAGCGCATCATCAGGGCCGTGCCTGCCAAACGCCAGACCATGTTATTCTCGGCCACCTTCCCGCGCGAAATCGAAGAACTGGCAAGGCTTTCGCTGCATAACCCCAAGCGCATCTCGATGGGCATCAGCGCACCGGCGCACACTGTCACACACGCGTTGTATCCCGTTCCTTCGCATTTGAAGTCCGGGCTTTTACTCTCTCTGCTCAAACATACCGACACGAATTCCGTCCTGATCTTCACGCGCACCAAACATCGCGCCGAAAAGCTCACCAAGCAAATCGACAGCGCCGGATATAAAGTTACCAGCCTGCACAGCAATCGCTCGCAGGGACAACGTCAGGCCGCGCTCAAAGGCTTCAGGAGCGGCACGTATCAGATCATGGTCGCCACCGACATCGCCGCACGCGGCCTGGATGTGGAAGGCATTTCGCACGTCATCAACTTCGATATGACCGACACCGCCGACGCCTACATCCACCGCATCGGACGCACCGGCCGCGCCGAACACACCGGCGATGCATTCACGCTCGTCACGCCGGACGACGGCGACATGATCCGGACTCTGGAGCGCATCATGGGCAAACCGTTGACTCGCAAGACTCTCGACGATTTTGACTACACGGCTCCTGCCCCACCCCGAGCGGCTCCCGATGCAAGAGGCCCGCGCCAATTCCAAGCTCGTCCCGCGCGCTCGACAAATTCCTCCTACCACTCCCCGCGCGGATTCTCGCCAAGGCGAAGAACAAAGTAAATTGATGGCAAACAGCAGCCCGTCTCGATGAGAGGCGGTTTTTTTCCAAATATTGACCGATGCCCAAGCCATTTACGAAGAACCTGCACGGGCTAAAGCCCTCGCTCAATACATGGAAGCGCTTCGCGCTGATTGCGCCAGTCCGTTTTAGCGGACTTCCACGCGCTGAGGCAGGACTTCGCGAAGCACCCTGTGGGTTAGTCCGCCGATACCAT
>JAJYOH010000410.1 GCA_021796315.1 Chloroflexota bacterium | reverse complement strand
TAGCAATTTGGCAACGGCGACAAATATTTCGGCATCGCCACCTTGCTCTCGACTTTGCCCGGCCTGCCGATGTTCGGCCACGGACAAGTGGAAGGCTTCCGCGAAAAATATGGAATGGAGTTCCGCCATCCGCGTTTGGACGAGACGCCCGACGAAGGCTTGATCCGCGGCCACGAGTGGAAAATCTTCCCGCTCCTTCACCGCCGACACCTGTTCGCCGATGTCGAGCATTTCCTGCTCTTTGACTTTTTTACCGCAAATGGAAGCGTGGACGAAAATGTCTTTGCGTATTCAAACCGCTTCAACGACGAACGCGGACTTGTCATCTATCACAATAAATTCGCAGATGCGCACGGCTGGATAAAAACATCCGCGGCTTACCTTGACAAAGGTTCAGGCGATTTGAGACAGAAGTCTCTCGCCGAAGGATTGGGATTACCGTTTGAAGGTTTTATGATTTTCAAAGATTACGTCTCGCATGTGGAGCACATCCGCTCATGTGAAGAGTTGCGGAGTAAGGGGCTTTACATTGAGCTTGGCGCGTACCAACATCACGTATTTTTGGATTGGAGATTTGTGGATAGTGATGAATGGAAAGCCGTGAAAGATTCACTGAACGGCGCGGGCGTGGAGTCCATGCAGTCAAAATATGATGAAATATTCGGGGAGAAAAAGGAAATCGTTGCGAAGGAAGTGAAGGTCAAGAAGCCGCGCGAGAAAGCGGTAAAGAAAGAAGAAAGGGGAAAGAAGAAAGTTGTAAAGAAGTCCGCGCCGACAAAGAAAAAATCTTCAGGCGCGAAAACTGCTGCCAAGAAAACTGTCGTAAAGAAAGCGACGGTAAAAAAGACAACGAAACCCGCCATTACAAAAAAGACCACCAAACCCAAAGCGGCGGTCAGGAAGAAACCTGCCGCGAAGAAATCAACTATCGGCAAAAAGGCAGGAAAACGCCCTAGCTAGTTTGATTGCGTTTTTATCGAGCGCGAATCTCTTTTCTGTAAATCCAATTTACTAAAAACAGGATTCCCACCACAAATGGGATACCTGCCATCAAGACATATACGCTCCATGGCATTCCATGCGCTCTGGCAAAATAGGAGATCGCCCAACCGCCAAACAGCGCCGCGCCGATCCATTCCCATTTCCAGGCAAGTGCAATTGCAATCGCCAGCAGGATGGATGGGATCAAGTGCATGAATAACCCGACCACGGTTTCCCAAAAGCTGTAACCCTGGCCGAATATATCCAGCGCGAACAAACTTAGAAAAAGAATGAACAGGATGCCCATCAGGCGTGGTGTCCAAAACAGAGTTTGTTTAATAGGTTTGTTCATGGCATCCTCCAGATTCATCTTAGCACAGGTGAAAATTTATTCAAGAGGTTGCCGATATTTTTGAATCTGTGGTTAAATGATTCTCATGCGCTACATTTATCTCTCCCCTCACCTTGACGATGCCGTGCTTTCCGCCGGCGGATTAATTTACGAACAGACTCACGCTGGCATTCCAGTTGAAATCTGGACGATCATGTGCGGCTTCCCACCTGAAAATGAAGTCTCGCCTTTTGCAGAAGACATGCACATGCAATGGGGATTTTCATCAGCCAAAGAAACGGTCGAAAAACGACGCACGGAGAATGAGAATGCCGCGGCCATTGTAGGCGCGAAGGCCATCCATTTTGATTTTTTGGATTGCATTTACCGACGCGGCAAAAACGGAGAATGGCTTTATACGGAAAGTGTGTTTGATCCACCACTCGAAAGCGAAGCGGATTTGCCCGCCGAAATTGCCAGCACAATTGTCCTCCACCTCCAACCAGACGATGCGCTGGTCTGTCAACTAACAGTCGGCAATCACGTTGACCACGTCAGCGTGCGAAAGGCTGCCGAACTATTGGAGCGTCCGCTGATTTATGACGCCGATATTCCGTATTTGCTGAATCACCCCGATGAGCTAAGTTCGAAGACGGCTGGGATGAAAGAAAAGGTCCTTGCGGTCTCTGAAACCGGCCTAAAGTCGTGGCAGGAAGCGATAGCCGCGTATCCGTCCCAGATCGCGATGCTATTTGAAAATCCAGAACTGATGCAGGAAAAGATGCGGGTATATTGGTCTGAGCATCAAGGCATCCGATTTTGGAAATTCGAATAGACAAATAAGAGCGGGGCTTGATTCACACTTGAATCCATGATATATTAAGCCCGCCTTTGGAAATGCCAGAGGGACAACATTGCATCCTGTACGGGATGCAAATTCTTTAGTAGGAATGCCCATTATGACAACCAAATTCCTGACCAAGGAAGGCTTCCAGAAACTTCAGGAAGAGCTCGATCATCTGCGTACTGCAAAACGACAGGAAGTGGCCGAGCGCTTACATGAAGCAATGGAAGGCGGGGAACTGATCGAGAATGCTGAATACGAAGCCGCCAAGAATGAACAGGCCTTTGTCGAAGGCCGCATTCAGGAACTGGAAATACTGCTGGCCTCGGCGCATCTCATCGAAGAAGACGACAAGAATCATAAAGGCGTCATCGCAATCGGCTCGACAGTTACTATTCAAGAACAAGGCTTCGAGGAAGAAAAATTTACCATCGTCGGCGCGGCGGAAGCCAATCCACGCGAAGGTAAGATCTCGAACGAATCACCAATCGGCAAGGCTATTTTGGGCCATAAAGTCAGTGACGTGGTTCCGGTCGAGACCCCAAACGGCACATATAAAGTCAAGATCCTGAAGGTCAAGTAAGGGTTTATCCTTTCGCGGCCCCGCGCACCTTCGCCCCTACGGAGGCGGGCCGCGCGGGGTCTTTTTGTTTCACCACATCAACCTTTCCTCTCCCAAAAGGAGAGGGGGAGAAAACCGAAATGGCAGATTACAACTCGCTCGAAAAAGTCCGGTTGCAAAAAATAGAAGAATTACGCGCTGCCGGCGTGGAGCCTTATCCCGCACGCGCTAGGCGCACGCATACCAGCGCACAGGCCATCGCCGAATTTGCAACCGCTGAAAAGGACGGCAGAGAAGTCCAGGCTACATTGGCCGGACGTATCCGCGCCACGCGCGCCATGGGCAAGATTTCATTCGCCCACATCGAAGACGGCGCGGGCCGGATCCAATTGTTCCTGCGCATGAACGAACTGACTCAGGAACGTGTGGACTTCTTCAACAAGATGTTCGACATCGGAGACTTTATTCAAGCCTCCGGCGTGATGTTCCGCACCAAGACCGGGGAAGCCACGCTGCATGTCCGCGACTTTAGCTTGCTCGCCAAATCCGTCAGCCCACTGCCCGCTGACAAAGACGTCTCACAGGAAGACGGCAGCGTTGTCCGTTACGCTGCACTCGAAGACCCCGAACTGCGCGCCCGCCAACGTTACGCCGATTTGGCCGTCAACCCGGAAGTGCGCGAGACCTTCCGCAAACGTGCGGCGCTCATCAAGGCTTTGCGGGCTTTCCTCGACGACCACGATTTTCTCGAAGTCGAAACGCCCATCCTTCAGCCACTTTACGGTGGTGCAGCAGCGCGTCCGTTCGTGACGCATCACAACGAACTCGAACAGGATATGTATTTACGCATCTCATTCGAGTTGTATCTCAAACGGCTGCTGGTCGGGAATCTTGAACGCGTTTACGAAATCGGACGCGACTTCCGCAACGAGGGCGTCTCATTCAAACACAACCCGGAATTTACCCAGCTCGAATTTTATTGGGCCTACGCGGACTATTTACAGGTCATGGAATTGACCGAGCAAATGGTGGCTTACGCCGCCGAAAAAGTGACCGGCTCAACGAAAGTCAAATTCGGCGAGCACGAACTCGAATTCAAACCGCCCTGGCGCAGACTCGAAATGCGGCAGGGAATTCTGGAAGCCAGTGGCATTGACATCGCCGAACACAAAACCGCCGCGGATTTATTCCAAGCCATCCGAGGCAAACACCCAAATAAGACTCCCGATCCGCACGCAACGCGCGGCAAGCAAATAGATTTTCTGCTCAGCGAATTCCTCGAACCGACTCTCATCCAGCCGACCTTCCTCTACAATTATCCGCGCGATATTTCGCCGCTGGCGAAATCCATGCCAGGCGATCCGCTGACGGTTGAACGCTTTGAAGGTTACGTGGCCGGCTTTGAATTATGCAATGCCTTTACCGAGTTGAACGATCCGCTCGATCAGGAACAACGTTTCCTCGAAATGGGACGTGACTACGCCGCCGATGACGAAGAGAAACATCCAATGGATGAAGATTATCTGCGCGCCATGCGCTACGGCATGCCGCCCAACGGCGGCTTCGGTATGGGCGTCGACCGTCTCGCCATGCTGCTGACGGACAAACATTCCATCCGCGAAGTTTTGTTATTTCCGGCTTCAAGGAAACAAGAATAATTCTCGTGAAAAAATATTTTCTCTACATCGGCGACATTGTTGCCCTCGCCATCGTCACCATTGTTGGCTTCATCACACACGGAGAAGCCAACACGTCCTTCCTGCCGCGCATGGCCGCCGCCTTTATTCCATTGACCTTGAGTTGGTTCTTGCTCGCGCCGTGGTTTGGACTTTTCGATCCGGAAACCGCATCTGACTTCAAACAACTCTGGCGGCCCGCCTTGGTAATGATCTTTGCGGGGTCACTGGCCGTAGTTTTGCGCGGACTAATCCTCAACGCATCCATCACCCCGATCTTTGGTGTGGTGTTCAGCACAACATCCGCGTTTGGGATGGTCGTCTGGCGCACAATCTATTCAATGATTAACCGCCAAGCGCGCTAAGAACGCAAAGAAAATATTCTGCTCTTCCCAACATCTTCGTTTTTCAACCTTTATGCGCTTTGCCTGCACTGTGCCGCAGGCACACGTATGTCCTTTGTGTTTAACCGCTTTCGGATGATAAAATAATATCAATGGACGAATCCGCTCTCATCACATCTGCGCAACATGGCGACCTCGACGCCTTCAATACTCTCGTCCTTAATTATCAGGATGTGCTATTCAACACAGCCTTGCGTATCCTCAGCGACAGCGAGCTGGCCGCCGATGCCACACAGGATGCTTTCCTCTCCGCTTTTCGAAGCATAAATTCATACCGCGGCGGATCGTTCAAAGCGTGGCTCATGCGAACCGTCACCAACGCCTGCTACGATGAACTGCGACGCAGGAAACGCCGCCCCACCACCCCGCTCGAACCCGACACCAGCAACGGCGACGAAATGGATTCGCCGCGCTGGTTGGCTGACAAATCCATGAGCCCCGAGCAAAAGCTCGAAGCCGACGAACTCGAGCACGCCATTCAACATTGTCTCGATGCGCTTCCCAACGAATTTCGTACAGTGGTTGTGCTGGCCGACATTCAAGGCCTCGACTACAGAGAAGTCGCAGGCGCGACGCGCGTCCCGCTTGGCACGATCAAATCACGTTTGGCGCGCGCCCGTCTTCGTCTGCGCGAATGCCTGCAAGGCTTCGGGGAACTTCTGCCTGCCTCATTCCGTCTCGATAAGGAGCCCCAATGACTTCCTTCCGAGACGTTGAACTTCTTTCTGCTTATTTAGACGGACAATTAAGCCCGCCTGATTCTGCGCGACTGAAATCCCGCCTCTCTTCTGACGCAAACCTGCGCGCCGCCATGGATGATGTACGCGCAGCTCGCGGCTTGCTCCGCCAACTGCCGCAACGACGCGCTCCGCGCAACTTCACGCTAACTCCCAAAATGGCAGGCATAAAACC
>JAJYOH010000028.1 GCA_021796315.1 Chloroflexota bacterium | reverse complement strand
TATCCTGCCATCAGGAGTTTATAAAATGAAAAAACAATTTCCGCGCAAACAATACTTCATTTGGAAAAGTTCACAGCCGCGCCTGCTGGCTGGGATCGAAATTATTTTTCTTATTTTGTTATTGGCGTCCGGCGGCATCTTTGCCTTTGTCGCCAATCGCGATCTGACCGAAACTTACTTCAAGGCACACCTGACGATACGCAACATGTTGGAGATCCTGGTTCCGTCATTGGTCGTTGTCAATTTTCTTGGATTGATCGCCAGCGTGGTCGCAGCCATCTTCTTCACTCACAGAATTGCCGGCCCGGTCTATCGGTTGTGCAGCATCCTGCAAAAAATCGGGCAGGGAGATCTTGCCCAGATCGTTAAATTCCGCAAAGGCGACGAACTGACGGAACTGGACGATGCGGCCACAGAAATGATTGTTAATTTACAGGTGCGCGTCAAGGAACTCAAGGCATTATCCACAAAGTTAAATACTGAAATAACCAATAAGCAATTTGATCAGGCTCGCGCAACGGCCCAAATGCTTGACAAGAATCTGTCTGCTTTCCAAATGCCGTCTGAAGATTAAATCTAGATTGCGAGGAAGAATGTCAGCAAGAAAGCTATTCACCTTCAAATTGATTTTTTTCATCAGCCTTGCTATTGTCCTGCTGATTATTCCAACGATGATTGCACGCGCCAACGCCGGACCTCATGGCGGCTACACCGCTACGACCGATGCCTGCGCCGGATGCCATCGCGCCCACACCGCCTCTGCTCCGAGCTTGTTGCACAACGCGGTACCAGCCTTGTGCTTCACTTGTCATGGCAGCGCAGGCACAGGCGCGGATACAAATGTGGAGGATGGAATCTATAAAGGAGTCGGCGGCGGCAATTTGTTGGGCGGCGGATTTATCAACTATCAGGGCGCGGCCGTCAGTTCAACGCACAGCATTAGCGGCGCACAGGTCAACGCCTGGGGAAGCGGCACAACCTGGAGCAGCACTTATGAATGCGCCGGTTGCCATAATTCCGAATCCGGGCTGGTTTGGCCCGGCACGCCTCAGTGGGGCATCAGCCCAAATGCGTGGCCCACGTATCCGGGTCGAGGTGAGAACGTGACCATGCCTCTGACCTGCACCTCATGCCATGATCCGCACGGCGGACGAAATTATCGCGTGCTTCAACAACGTCTTCATCCGCCCACCACACAGCAGGAGGATCCGCCCGGTTACGTGTTGGTCACATCCAATGAAACCGGCGGACAGAATCCAAACCAGGCCGGGTACGTTGCCAATTACACCAACTCGAAATATCGCCTGGGACTTGGCGATTGGTGTACCGGTTGTCATTTCACCTATCATCAAAATATTTCGGCCATGCCGTTCAACGCCGAAGATGGCAAGGGCCCGGTCACGCGCTATCGTCATAACATGAATGTCACGCTGGGAACTTTGACGACAACCCTGCCATTGGAAGATCCCTCCGGCAACGGCCCTAGCATTGACGATCAACTCTTCTGTCTGAGCTGCCACTTCGCTCACGGCTCGAATGTAACGACCAGCGGGCAGGCGGCCAATGTTGCGCCAACGAACGACAGCGCCCTGCTGCGCCTGGATAATCGCGGCGTATGCGAGGAGTGCCACAAGAAGTGAAACGTCTTCCGTTTGGATTGCTTGCAGGTGGACTCATTACAACCATTGTCATCCTGATGCTTGCGGCAGGATGGCTGGCCGCGTCCATCGTGAACCGGGAACTGGCCGGCCGTTCGACAGCCCATCCCTGGCCGACTGCAACCTTCCAACCGGAAAGCTCCACCTTATCCGTGAGTCCTGTTTCCACAGGAATTGAAATGCCCGCCTCCTCTTTACCGGCAACAGCCACTTCGACTTTTATGGCTCCAACGAATCCGGCCCTCCCGCCGACTCATCCGACTCTCGGCCCGAATCCGCAGCCTTGCACGGCCTGCCACCAGAACGTCCACGGAGGCGGTGGATGATTTCCATGCTTCATCGTGATAAGTTTCGCTTAATAAAATCAACTCGAATCTTTATGTTCGCGTTGATTCTATTTTCATTTATCTTTACCATCCCCGCTCCGGCCAGTGTGCTCGCGGCGCGCCAGCCTGCTGAAACAAAGACACTTTACGTGTGGCAGTTGGCGCGCTGGGAAAACAGTGAGGTGGTTTGCTCACTCAAAGTTGATCATGCTGGTTTGCCCACTGCGGATGAGATCGAGTCCAGTTGCGGCGGCGACCTGCGCGCTCAATGGGAAAAGACTCCGCCCTGCCCGGATGCAGTTGCTTCATCATGTCAGGGACTTTACTTGAACCTGACCGGCACCGAAGAGCAAACACCGACGCCTGAATCTGTGACGCCAACTGCCACGCCTACCATGACATCTACCGCAACATCAACGTTGGCAGCCGCGCCGAAAACCATTGAATGGCTTTCATCGCCATCCGGGTTTGAAGACCTGGCGTCCAACCAACCGTTGATGTTCCTGGCCGGTCATCTGATCGCGAACGGCGTGGCCGATGCCAGCGAATGTCCGGCAGGCGGTTTGATGGAGAACGGCGCGGCCAATCAATGCGGTCTCGAAAAGGCCCGCTACCAGGTCTATCTCTGGCAGAATCGTTTTGACCCGATCATTTTTTCCGTCTCTCAAAACACCAACGTGCCGCCTTACCTGCTGAAAGGTTTGTTCGCGCAAGAGACTCAATTTTGGCCCAGGGTCACTCAGAACAATGCCTGGGATTTCGGCGAATATGGCATGGGACAATTAAACGAAAAGGGTGTTGACGCGCTCCTGGTTTGGAACGGTAATTTCTACGATAGCTTTTGCCCGACCGTGTTGAGCAAGGAAGCTTGCCGGCGGGCCTATATCAATCTGCCATCCAACCAGCGGGCGATGTTACGCGGGGCCGTTATCGGCCTGGTGCGCGCCGATTGTGCGGCCTGCTCACTCGGCCTGGATATTCCCAAAGCAGAAAACAGCATCCAGGTTTTTGCAGATACCATCCTTGCCAATCGTTCGCAAGTTATGCAAGTCATTCAAAACGCCACCGGCTTGTCCAGCAATTTGGGCGTGAGCGATCAAGACCTGTGGCGCTTCACACTGGTTAATTATCATGCCGGGCCGGGTTGTTTATATTCCGCTTTGGGCGCTACCCACCTGGCCGGCAAAAAACTGAATTGGAAAAATGTTTCAAGCAATCTCGAACCGGGTTGCGAGAACGCTGTGGATTACGTTGAAAACATCAGCAGTGTGAGTGCGCCTGAACTGCTTCCCACGCCGACGGCCACCAACCTGCCTCCGACCTCAACCGAGATTCCAACCGGGACACTCGATCCGACTGCGACCGGCACTGCATTGCTGGAAACATCCACCGCGACACCGACTTTAATTACCACGGAAACGTTGCCCGTTTCAACAGATGTCAACCCGACTGTAACATTCATTCCAACCGATAGCGGCTCGACCGCAACGAGCGCTCCCACGCTGGATGTTTCTCCAACTACATCCGTTTCAACAGCGACTCCTTCCGCTCCAACGCCTGAGGCTTCTCCAACTACCTCCGTTTCAACGGAGACTCCTTTCACTCCAACTCCGGCTTTGACAGAGACTCCTGTTCCATCTGAGACGCCGACTTTAATTACAACGGAAGCATTGCCAATTTCGACAGAGGTCAACTCGACCGCAACGACCGCTCCAACGCCTGAGGCTTCTCCAACTACCTCCGTTTCAACGGAGACTCCTTCCACTCCAACTCCGGCTTTGACAGAGACTCCTGTCCCATCTGCAACACCGACCAATTTGCCAACGGATGTTCAGAGTCCGCACACAGCGGATGAGATCGTCGTCAAAATGGAACCCGGCGCGGGGTCGGCTGAAGCGATTGTAGATTCGGTGTCCGCCCCGGCACAAATCCAAACCAATCAATCCTTGCCCGAACTCAACACATTTGTCGTCCAGGTTGCGCCGGGCGATATGCAAAAGACGTTGGCCGAATTGCAGAACAATCCAAATGTTCAGTCGGTTGAATTGAACTATCTGGTCAAGGCCGCCTACACACCCAACGATCCGGCTTTCTTTCAACAAAATAATTTATCGAGTATTCAAGTGCCACAGGCCTGGGATCTGGCTGCGAGTTCACAGGAAGTACTCGTGGCCGTGATCGATACCGGCGTTGATACACAACATCCCGATCTTGCTCCGAACATCTGGCAAAATAATGCCGAGATTGCGAACGGCGCAAACGGGATTGATGACGATGGCAATGGTTATGTGGATGACTTCCAGGGTTGGAACTTTGTGGCTGGAAACAATGATGTGCATGATGATCAGGGACATGGCACACATGTCGCCGGGATCATTGCGGCCGCGTCCGATAATGGCGTGGGCATTGCCGGCATTGCTCCCAACGCGCGCATTCTTCCGATCAAGGCGCTCGACTCGAAAGGCTTTGGCACGTACTCGCAAGTGGCGGATGCCATCATCTATGCCACCAATCAAGGCGCGCGAATTATCAACCTGGGTTTCGGCGGCACAGGTTACAGCCAGGTGCTTCAAGATGCCGTTAATTACGCGCTTGCGCGCGGCGTGATCGTGATCGCGGCGGCTGGCAACAGCGGCACGGATGTTGCCTGCTATCCTGCCGCTTATCCGGGCGTGATCTCCGTCAGCGCCGTTGACAATGGCCTGACGTGGGCGCCCTTCTCGACTTTCGGCAACACTACCGGCTTGTCCGCGCCCGGCATTGATATTTATTCAACTTATCCGGGCGGCGGTTACAGCCAGATGTCCGGCACATCCATGTCGTCCGCTACAGTTTCAGGTGTGGCGGCTTTACTGGCCGGACAACCTCAATTTGCCGATTCAACAAATTTGCGCGCCGCTTTGATTGATACCGCGTACGACTTGGGCCGGCCTGGTTGGGATCCATATTATGGATTTGGCTTGGTGCGTGCTTTGGATGCCATGCAATACACCCCTGCCGGGATGACGCCGGTCGTTTGGCCGACGCCCGGGGCTATTCCCACACCGGGTTCCGACTCGGGCGGTGTGTGGATGCTGGCCATCCAGAATTTATGGGGCACGGCCCAGACATCATCTTATGCGATCAATACTCCTGCCAACAGCATTGATCTTGCCTTCAATAATGCCACGGCAAGTTCAACCGGTACGTTCGGGAATAATGGAAACTGGACTTACACAGCGGTGCAGGATACAACGCTGACGGCTGTCGCCAGCGCCACATTCGAGATTCGTTTTTACATGACTGGTTGGACGGATGATCGCATTGACCTGGAAGTTTCAAACGATAATGGCGCCACGTGGACTCGCATCGCACGCTTTCAAACGGGCACAGTACCACCATCCATACTGACCACGCTCTCTTACAATGTTTCAACCACTTATACAACCGTAGCTCAAGTTAACAACGCGCGTTTCCGCCTGCGCGGTACACAGGTCACAGGGACCGCTGAAGCCATCACCATTTACCTCGATGAGGCCCGTCTTATCATTAGTGATACACCGCCCACGCCCACGCCGGTTCCGCCTCAATCCACGCCGACACTTCCAGCGCGCGCGCCGACAGCAATTCCCGGTGCGAGCGATCCGCATGTGAACTATACCGCCACTTCGGATGACTGCGCCGCTTGTCACCGTTCGCATACGGCCAGCGGCATTGTCCTGCGCCAAACCTGGCCTGAAGAGCAGGTCTGCTTCACCTGCCATAAAACTGCAGGCACTGGCACAAACGTTCAACCGGCCTTCACCAGTTATACCAATACCGCCACGCAATTTTTCAAACATGATGTCGCTGCCACCAATGGCGTTCACCGGTTGGGACAAAACACATCAGCCTTTTTTACAGGGGCAAATCGTCACATCGAATGCGAGGACTGTCATGAGCCGCACAAATCCACGCGGGACGCCGCAGCGGGGACGACGCTTCCGCCGATGATCCAGCCTGAAATGTATCTCGCCAGCGGCGTTGACCCGACCTGGACCGGGGCCGGCGCGCCGAGCGGGTTTACCTGGCAGACGCAAGCCCAGCGCGAGTATCAAGTCTGCTTCAAATGCCATTCGAGTTTCACAACTCTGCCGACCTATCAGCCAAATGGCTGGGGTTGGACAGGCGCTGCCTGGAATTATGTAGCCAACGGTCTGCCAAAGCTGACTACTACGAATACCTCGCAAGTGCTCGATAGCCGAGACATGGCCCAGGAGCTCAATCCGAACAATACTAGTTTTCATCCAGTGATTGCCAAGGGACGCAATACTGCCATCCCGGCGGCCGCGTTTGTGAATGGCTGGTCAGTGAACAGCATGGTGTATTGCGCCGACTGTCATACCAATGCTAACCAGCCTGCAAACGGTTATGGTCCGCACGGCTCCCCTCGCCTGCACTTGCTCGATGGAACGATGAACTATACAACGGTTGATAGCACCAATAACCGCAACTTCCAGGGAAATGGCGAATTGTGCTTCAAGTGCCATGACTATACTCTCTACGTGAGCGGCACCGCTACAACAACGAACACAGGCTTCCGCACCGGAAATGGAGACAATTTCCATGCCTTCCATTCAGGCGGCCAGGGTTCTTTTGGTGTGCCATGCTATGAATGCCATGATACACACGGCAGTGAGCAGCAACATCTCATCAATTTCAACTCGGCGGCAGTTACTTTCCCGGCAGGTTACAATAGCCAGGACGCCTGGGTATACAACCCCGCCACAGGCGTGGGTTCCTGCTTCCTCACATGTCATAATGTGACGCACGCCTCCCCTGGAAGCCCGAACAATAATAGCTACGATAATATCCCATGAAGTTAGTGCAGGCACATCCTGCTTCCGAGGGGAGAGCGAAGTCAGGGCAGGGGATATTCGCCGGTTTTGTCAACCAGACGAAGTGGGCGAGAGCTTGGTCCGCGCCTGCGCTTCGGCGGTGGACAATCCGTTTTCGAGATCGGAGGTCAACTCGGAGGCGGTTTGAGCGGGGGCGAGAGAATGCCAGTGTTGTGTCATGTTTTAGACTTTCCGCAAAAACATGGCAGTAAAAACGGCGTCCGCTTCTTGTATGCCAGGTATTCCTCGCCAAAGCGTTCCGTCAGTTCGCGCGTCTCGTGGAAATAGATAAACGTCAACAGGGCGCTGAACACGATCACGGTCAGGATGACGACCACACCCGAACCCATCCAAATCCCGATGCCCAGGTACATCCACAACGCGCCGAGAGTCATCGGGTTGCGGGAATAAGCGTACGGACCCTGCGTTACCAGCCTTTGCGTGGCGACTTTCGGCGCGGGCGTGCCTTGACCGAGGACATACTGGACGCGCACCGACCAGCCGACGAGGGCCAGCCCGCCCACGGTCAACGCGGGACCGAGGACCTGATTCAACCACCCGAAGCGGATCCGCCCCCAGTCCGTGCAGAGGCGGTCAATCCCCAGCGCAAGGATCACCATAGACAGCAAACCCAAAAAGAAGAGGAGGATCACGCGCTGCCTGAGTGCATCTGAATGCTCGTGCAACCTGCTCATCTTATTTCTGCGCCTGCGTGTGGGCGTTGTCTATTCTCAAAGCTTGCAGAGAAGCCAGAAAAAGCAAAATACCAATCGCGATCATCCCAGCCACGTATAATATCGAGATAAACCCGGAACGGTAATTGCTCGAGGCAAGAATAACTGGTAACTGGGCAGCACCTGCCGCCAGCGGCCACACAATGCCCAGCGCCGCGTGGACAAAATAACCTCGACGATTTTGTTGACCTGCCCAAAATAGCGCCAAGCCTTGTAGAGCGAACAGCCCCGCCACCACAAATGAAAGTACGGAGGCGGGGACTCCGTTCTTGGCTGGCTCACCCAGGGCAAAATCCTCCAGCGTGTGTGGGACGGCAAAGAAGAACAGCAGCAGCGACAGGATCGCCACGCTCATTGTCCACACCGATAATTTACTTTTTGTTTCTGACATTTTTCTCCTTTTGATTATCTTTGCGCTGACCCGGACTGATCCGTAGCGCGTTGGATTGCCTGCCGCAGGATGCCAAGAAACTCTTCCAGTGGCACTCGATGGACTTTCGCCGCCCATTCCACGGTCAACGCCTTCGCGAGAAACGTGCGCAGGGAATATTTCCCCACGCGCTGAACGCCGAAAATTTCCATCACATCGGCGATGTCGCCGTATTTCAACAGGATGTCCGAGACGCGGGTATCTTTTGTAATTTGCATGATGTCTTGTTCCTTTTAATGTACGGGGTTACGAACGAGTATGCAGTCGAGATATGCTGTCAACCGATTTTGATCAATCATCTGACTCCGATAGGCAATATATTTATCTGGCCGGATAAGATACAAACAGGGTTGCCATGCGGCATGGCGCCTATGAATACTTTTATCCGCATCAACAATAATATGCTTGTTGCCGTGTAAATTACACGGCGGTTCAACAGTGACGATATACGGCTGGATGGAAGCTTGATATTGTGTTTGTATAACGGCGCCGATTTCCAACAGAGTATTCATGGCAGGCGATCCGGTTACACCAGAAAAGATCATTAAGGTGTAATGCGTTCCACGATATAAATCGAACAGGCTGGATGGCAGCGCGGCGCCATCCGTGGGCAGCGCGATATTAGGCGCTCGCATACCTGCGGATGGTCCTTGATGAAAGTTGTACTCGTTGTGTTTAAACCTGCCCAGAACATGGCCTACCATACTGCGTGAGAACAAATCCTGAGCGACAACTGGACTATTCTCGTATTCAATATCCAGCATAGCCACATCACGTCCCATCCGATTTCGCATCATATCTGTGTTGAGTAGAACGCCAGCCAACTGATTACGGAGTTTCTGCGCAAGCGGGTTTTTCAGCGTGACAATTTTTGTAGCCGTGCCCACTTTTGCAATGAGATTTTGCGCGGTTTTATGACGCTCAACCGTGTAACTATCCAGTAATTTGGGCAATGCTTGTCCATGCTGCATAAGCGCCAATTTCCACATCAAATTATAGGCGTCCTGAATACCAGAGTTTAATCCCTGCCCCCCAACGGGACTGTGGATATGCGCCGCATCACCAGCCATAAAGACCCGTCCCTGGCGATGCTGTGACACCACAAAGTGTTTGCTGGAAAAAATTGATGACCAGGTCAAGTCAGATAATCGCATCGTGAAGGCAGTTCGTTGGTTCACCAGACTTTGCAGAAGTTCCAGAGTAATCTTCGGCAGATCTGTGATTGAAAGTTCCGGCATGTGACAGATGATGCGATAGCGATGCGCTTCAGGCATAGGCACAATCAAGACAATCCCATCCGATGAGAGAACGTTATATCCTTCATCTTCCGGCAGATCCCAGTCAATTTTGACATCACCCAGGATAAATACTTTATCATCGGCTTTTCCTTTAAGTTCGAGGCCAAGCAATTTCCGTGTTAGACTGCGCGCACCGTCACATCCAACAACCCAGGGCACATCCACCGTTTCAATCGAATCTGCCTGGTGTTTTAGCGTGACCCGCACATAATCTGAAAACTGTTCAAGGTTGATAAGTTCAGTTCCTCGTTCCACACTGCCACCCAGTTCATTGAGATGATCTTCCATGCAGCGTTCGGTTTCACTCTGGGGTATGCTCAACCAATAAGGAAAATCCGCATCCTGCCAATCGAGTTCCTGAAAAACAATCCGTGCGAGGTTCTTATTTGCTGTGTATATGTTGAGTGCGTGAAATTTCTGCCCACTGTTGATAACCTGGGAAACAAATCCCATATCCTGAAAAATTTCAAGCGATCGGGAATGAACAACCAAAGCCTTCGAATAGATCGAACGCGATTCATTTTGATCAATAATGCGGACCGATAATCCATGCCGGATTGCTTCTGCCGCTGCGGTTAAGCCCGCAGGTCCTGCGCCAATGATAAGCACATCGGGTGATGCAGCCATAGTTAGTTCTCCTGGTATCCTCTTCAAACCGCGGCTTACTTTTTCTCAAACCACATGCGTGCCAGCAGGTTGTCTTTGAGAAGGAACTGGTGATACAGCGCCGCGCCGACATGCAGCACAACCAGCAACAGAAGTGTGGGAGCGACGAACCCGTGCAATATGCGCGCGTTGAAGGCGTAAAAGTCCGCGGGCAAGGCTGCGCCCGATCTGCCAAAGACGATCGGAAACAAGCCTGCCTGCAAGGAAAGCGACATGCCGCTGACTGTCATCAGAAAGACGAGCGCATACAACGCATAGTGAACCGCCTTGCCGACCCAATCCAAAAACGCGTTGCCAGTTGTGGCATGAGCGGGTCTGGGCAGGCGAAAGCGCACTATAAAGCGGGCAACGAGAACGACCAGTGTAACAACGCCCAGCGTGATATGAAATCCAAGTGGCACGATTTTCCCTGCATCATTGGGAAGTCCGCTCATGTACTTGCCAAGCAGAAACATGGCGAAGAGCAGGACGACCACCAGCCAGTGGAAACTGACTTGCAGGGGATGGTAACGAGCGGGTGTATTTTTTGACATGATTGATTCCTTTCCTGTAAGTGTTACCCGTTTTTCTGTTTTGCTTCACGCTGTTGCTTCAAATCAAGATACAGGGCGATGGAGAGAGGTCCCAAAGCCAGGATCGTGGCTAGCAATCCGTGAAAGATGTTGATGAATAGTTCGTTCATTTTCGTTTCTCCTTGTGAGACCCTAAAGGTTTTGGAAACCTTTAGGGTCTATGGTTGAATAAGCGTCACCGCGCGACGACCGCCAGTTTCGGACTGACCGCCATCAGGCGATAGGCTTCATTGATATCGTCGGCGGTCAATAAGCCGATCAGTTCGCCCTCGCCATTCAACACGGGCAGGGTGCGCGTCCGACCTGTCCGCATTTTCTGTTGCGCGGCGTGAAGCGGTTCATCGGGATTGGCGAATGTGATTCGCGTCCGCATAATCTCGCGCGCCGCCGCGTTTGCGCCCAGGGTTTGCAATCCGCGCAAGAGATCAATCTCGCCGATCAGCCCGGCGACTTTGTTGCTGCCCCATTCCAGCACGGGGAAATCTGCCTGCGAAGTGGACAAGGTCAACTCGACGGCTTTCGACAGAGAATCATTGACCCGCAGTGTGTGAGGCGAACGCGTCATTGCCTGGCCGACAGTTGTTTCGCCCAGCGTGTGCCTGACCTGCGTCCCTTCGCTTTCCTGACCCGCGCCCATCCAGACGAAGATGGCGATGAGGACGAGAGTCCAACTGCCGCTCATGAAGCCCCATAGTCCCATCAGCAAAGCGAGTCCCTGACCAACCTGCGCGGCGGTTTTCGTGGCTTTGGCATGATCCATCTTCTTTGCCAGCAGGGCGCGCAGGACTCGTCCGCCGTCCATCGGGAAGGCAGGGATGAGGTTGAAGAGACCGAGCATCAGGTTTGCAGAAGTCAGGTAAGCAAACAACCCGCTCCAACTGACATGTCCGAGTGACGCGTACAGTTCATTTAACGAGAGCAGGGCGCGGGCGTCCAGAAGCGCACCGAGTCCAATGAGCAGGGCGGCAATACCAAAGTTGACCAGCGGTCCCGCGAGGGCGATGCGCAATTCCTTGTTGGGGTCTTCGGGGATTTGATCCATTTGCGCCAGCCCGCCCATCGGCATGAGCGTAATGTCGCGCACCTTCACGCCGTATTTGAGGGCTTGCAGGCTGTGACCGAGTTCGTGCAGGGTCACGCTGACAAAAAGCAACAGTGTTGCGACGATACCGAAGATCGCGCCCTGCATCCCTTCGCCTGTGCTGACACTCCAGCGATACGCCGCCCAGATGAGGATCAACACAAAGGTCAGGTGAATCTTGATGTCAATGCCTTTGACTTTGAATAGTTTGAACGACCAGTTCATGGTTTTATCTCCTTGTTACGATCTGCATTGTAGACAGGCTGTCAATTAATCTCAACGACTTTTGTCGAATTTGATGAAGCCTTTTCTTTGTCTGCGATCACAATTTCAAACGGGCGCGTGATCGCCCGCGTAGGACAGACTGCCTCGCACAGTCCGCTGTATTCACATGCCAGCGGATGGGCGACCACGGCTTTGCCATCCAGAAGTTCTAGCGCTTTGGTGGGACAGGCGCGAATGCACAATCCGCAGCCGTCGCAGAGTTGCGGATCAATGAGGGGAATGGGTCTATCGTTGAATTGGGTCATAAATGCTCCAAAAATATGATGGCAAGACCCTAAAGGTTTCCATCGCAAACAAACAGGAATTTCGAGTGGTTGTCTCCTGTAAACAATCCGTCTGGTTTTCCAGAGAAACCTTTAGGGTCTCTTACCAAAAACAAAACTCGCTCAAGGTATGGCAACCATACACCTTGAGCGAGAGTCATTCAACGACTTTTATCGGTTTTCTATTCCACCATCTGCGCGACGCTCTTCAATCCCTCTTTATCCAAAATCTGGATCTGGTGGCGCTCCACCTGGATCATGCCCCCCTCCGCCAGTTTACGCAAAGCGCGGTTGACCACGTCCGGCACGGTGCCGAGACGGGAGGCCATTTCGGCTTGCGTTGCCCAGCGTCGGCGTTGCACCGAGGCGCCTTCGGATTGCTCCAGCAGGAGCCGCGCGAGACGCGCTTCCACCGAGCGCAGAGATAAATCCTCCACCATGCGAACCAGGTACATGACGCGCCCTGCCAGTTCCTTCACCACCTGCCGCGCCAACATGGGGTGTTCATCCATTAGTTTCAACAGAACCTGGCGCGGGACGAGCCAGACTACCGAGGTTTCCAGCGCGGATACGCTTGCCTGGTTGGGGACGTCGGTGAATACGCTGATGCCGTTGAACACATCCCCAGGCTTGAGAGTTTGTAATACCTGTTCGCGCCCGTCCAGCCCGATCTTGACAGCTTTCAACCAGCCGCTTTCAACAATGTACAACCCTGCGCACGGCTCACCTTCGATCAGGATGACCTGCCCCGCCTCATAGACGCGGCGGATGGTTGTTTGCGCCGCAAGGTTCAGCGCGGCATCGTCCAGCGCCGAAAAATAGGAGACGGCTTTCAAAATTTCTGCGGCGCGCGGGGATTCGGGTTTGTTCATATTTTCATTCCGTATGGTTATCTGTGATTATACATTCCATTACAGAATTACGACTAAAGTCATTAACCTGCCGACAGGAGAGACATATACTCCCTGCAACTCAAAGGAGAAAAAATGAACACTACTCTCAATAAATTCGCATCTGTCCTCGCCTTCATCATCGGCGGCATGGCAATCTTTGCAGGCGGGAAGGTCCTGCTGGGGGACGACCCTGGCTACTACGTTATCAACTGGCTTCCGCTTTACAATTACACGGTCGGCATCCTGACCCTCTTCGTCACCGCCGTCCTCATCTGGATCAACAGTGGACTCGCCAAAAAGATCGCCATTGGGACGTTTAGCCTGCACGCCTTCGTCATGCTCATCTTGCAAACAGCATACCAGGGCGTGGTCGCGCCAGACAGCATCCGCGCCATGACGGTTCGACTGATCGTCTGGGCGATCATATTAACCCTGATGTTTTTCCAACAGCGAAAGAACAAAACGGCGTAACAAAAAATAACATCCCGAATGTTGGGGGAACCTTCGGGACGATCTGTAACACGAAGCAATCAAAATGAACACTACCCTGAATAAAATTGCATCTGCCCTTGCCTCCCTCATCGGCGGCATCGCGGTCGTCGCGGGCGGATTGGTTCTGCTGGGACAGGAAACGGATTACTACGTCATCAACTGGCTGTTACTCTACAACTACACTGTCGGCATATTGACCGTTTTCCTCACCGCCATCCTCATTTGGAAAAATAACAGACTCGCCCTGCCCGCCGCCATCGCGACCTTTGTCGCGCATTCCAGCATCATGCTCATTCTGCTGACCGCTTATCGCGGTATCGTTTCGGCTCACAGCCTGGAGGATATGACGGTTCGGATCACCGCCTGGCTGATCATTCTGACCTTGATGTTTTTCCAGGCGCGAATAAAACGGGGAAAATGAACCTTCACAAAATCTTTACACTGCATCCAATATAGCTTTACACATTTTTCTTACCATTCATATCAATAATCAAACTACCGAACAGGAGTCAACCATGAATTTCCTCAAGAAACGATCCAATCTTTTCATTACGGGTATTGTGTTTGTAGCGATCATTGGCGGCGCGTGGTATTTCGCCCAGACGCCCCAGGCGGAAGCAAGCGCGACACCCGAATTGCAGACCGCCAAGGTCCGCACGGGCGATTTGGTGATTACCGCCAGCGGGGCTGGGAATGTCATCCCCGCCGCGCAGGTGGACCTGGGTTTTCGTTCGGCAGGCGTGGTGGCTGAGTTGAATGTCAGAAGCGGGGATCCCGTTGCGGCGGGTCAGGTATTGGCGCGGCTGGAGGACAACCTTCAAGCCGAGGCAGATTTCCAGGCGCTATTTTCGGCGCAGGGATTGGCGCAGGCAGAACTAACTGTCATCGACGCCCAGAAAGCATTGGACGATGCAATCAACAATCTGAAGTATGTCATTGGCTCCGACGCGTACTACTGGGAAGAGCAGTTGAAACAGGCGGAAGATACCCTGGCGGCGCTCAATGCCAGCCCCAACGCAACCGCGGATCAGAAAACCGAGGCGCAAAAAGTTGCAGACCAGGCGCGTCTCAAACGGGATTACTTTCTGCATCTGCACATTGATTATCTGATTGATGCAGAGGGCGTGTACGTGGATGACTCCGATATCGCCCTGGCTCACACCAACCTGGAATATGCCAAAGTTGCGCTTCAGGATGCGAAAGCCGCGCTGGACATTATCAAGGCGGGACCAGATGCCCTGGCTGAGCCGATCCTCGCGCTGGGCGCAGAGACGGCGAAACTGGAGCAGACTCGTCTTGCGGTTGAAAATTCCCAACTCGTCGCGCCCTTCGACGGCACGGTGATTGCGTTGAACGTGTCGGAGGGTCAGTCAGTAGGCGCTTCGCCCGTGATGACAATTTTAACGACCGATCATTTGCTCGTTCGATTCTATCTCGACGAGACCGACGTCAGTAAAGCCGCGGCGGGGAACGCGGTGATATTCACCTTCGACGCCTATCCCGATGAAACCGTGACAGGTGAAATCGTCCTAGTCGAGCCTGCCCTGCAAACTGTGGATGGCACGCCTGTGGTCGTGGTGTGGGCATCCCTGCCCGATGAAATACCGTTCGCGATCCTCTCTGGCATGACCGTGGAAGCCGAAGTGATCGCGGCGGAAGCACGCGATACACTGATCATTCCTGTTCAAGCCCTGCGCAAACTCTCGCCTGGATCCTTCGCGGTCTTTGTCGTCCAACCCGACGGACAATTGAAAATGACGCCTGTCGAAGTGGGTCTGCGCGACTTCGCCAACGCCGAAATCCTGAGCGGACTCAAGGTCGGCGATGTCGTCAGCACGGGAACGGTGGAAACGAAGTAGCGTTTCCCTCACCCTAACCCTCTCCCAGAGGGAGAGGGTACTCCCTTCTCCCCTTGGGAGAAGGGTTGGGGATGAGGGCAAAAGGATATTCCAATGAACAATAACCTAATCGAAATTACAGGTATGACCAAAGTCTATGGCGAAGGCGATGCGGAAGTCCGCGCGCTGGCTGGCGTGGATGCGCAGGTGGAGCGCGGCGAGTTTGTCGCCATCATGGGACATTCGGGTTCGGGCAAGTCTACCCTGATGAACATCATCGGCTGTCTCGACCGCCCTACGGAAGGCAAATACATGCTCGACGGGCGTGACGTGAGCCAGATGAGCAAAAATGAACTGGCTGAAATTCGGAACGAGAAACTCGGCTTTATCTTTCAGTCCTTCAACTTATTGCCGCGTTTGAGCGCGTTATCCAACGTGATGCTTCCCATGCTTTACAACTCGGAGGATACAAGCGAAGAAGAGGCGAATGCGCGCGCGGTCGCCTCCCTGACCTCGGTCGGGCTGGAGAAGCGTCTGCATCACCGTCCCAATCAGTTATCCGGCGGACAGCAGCAACGCGTCGCCATCGCGCGCGCCCTGGTCAACAAACCGCCGCTCATCCTGGCGGACGAACCGACAGGCAACCTCGACTCGAATTCCAGCGTGGAGATCATGGACATCCTGCATGATCTTCATAAAAGCGGCGCAACAATTGTCATGGTCACGCACGAGGCGGATATCGCCGCACATGCAGAACGCGTCATCTGCGTCAAGGACGGAAGAATCCTGTCCGACGGCCTCGACGGCAAGAATCATTGCGCGGGATTACATAACTGATTTCACTGCCAAACCTTTTTAACCACGAAGGACACAAAGGTCACAAAGTTTTTGAAAGTGTCCTGCGACGAATTTCAAATTTTGAGTTACGCCCTTCAGAATTCCTTTGTGTACTTAGTGTCCTTTGTGGTTAGAGGTTTTTTTTAGTGAACTCATAAAGATGTCATTATGAAACTTAGAAAAATTTTCCGCACAGCCTGGGAAGGCTTGATGCTCAACAAAGTCCGTTCGTTTCTCACCACGCTCGGCGTCATCATCGGTGTGGCTTCGGTCATCGTCATGCTGGCGGTCAGCGCGGGCGCGGAAGCCTCGATTGCCGAGGAGATCAACGCCCTGGGCGCCAACCTGGTCATCGTCTCGCCCATGCGCGGCATCCCTGGCGCGTCGCGCACGTTACTGCTCGATGACGCCTACGCCATCGCCGAGCAGGTGGTCGGCATCACGGGCATTTCCGCCGAGCAGTCCCCCGCGCCGCAAAACATCCGCTTTGGCGGCACAACCCTGGAAGCCATTCCCCTCATCGGCACAACCTCCGATTTCCCCGACGTGCGCGAATACGCAGTCGCCGAGGGACGTTACTTCACCGCCGATGAAGACGACCGCAAGGCAAAGCTGGTTGTACTCGGTTCGGGCATCGCCACCGACTTGTTCGGCGCAGAGAGCGCCATCGGGCAGACCATCACCGTCGGCTCGACCAAACTGACTGTCATCGGCGTGATGGAAGCGAAAGGCGTCGTCTCGGATGTGGACTACGACGGGCGCATCTACCTGCCCCTCAATCTGGTCTTCCAAAAATACATGACCACCTCGCCCCTCCGCACCGAAGCCGTCCGCACCATCTATCTCAAAGCCGAAAGCCAGGAACAAATTCCCAGCGTCATCGCGCAGACCACCGCGCTGCTCGCGGAACGTCACGACGTTGACGCGGCCAAACCCGACTTCACCGTGCAGACCCAGCAGGACATTATCGCTACACAGGAAGCCACCACCGCCGCCTTCCGTGACCTGCTGGCATGGGTGGCAGGCGTTTCCCTCCTCGTCGGCGGCATCGGCATCATGAACATCATGCTGGTCTCCGTCACCGAACGCACGCGCGAGATCGGTCTGCGGATGGCGTTAGGCGCGCGCCCCTCCAACGTGCTGACCCAGTTCCTGATCGAAGCCGTCATCCTCAGTTTGGTCGGAGGCTTGGTCGGTGTTCTGGTTGGCGTCGGTGGCTCGTATCTATTTGGCACCCTCGGCACCATGCGCACTGAAATCGTCCCACTCTCCATCCCGCTGGCGTTTGGCGCGGCCGCGGCTGTCGGCATCTTCTTTGGGTATTACCCCGCCACCCGCGCGGCAAAACTCGATCCAATTGAAGCGTTGCGGCGTGAGTAACCAGTGATCAGTAACCAGTGATCAGTAATCAGTCATCAGTAATCAGTAATCAGTCATCAGTTTTCAGCTGAAAGGATATAACCATGAAACGGATTTTCATCCCCATCTTGACCATCATCTTCGCCCTGCTCCTCGCCTCCTGCTCAGGGACAGCGGCTCCCGCTTCGACAACCTCGTCCAACTCTGACGCGTACGTCAGCCCCAACCTGAACGTCAGTTACGAAAATGCGCTCAACGCCCGCCTGCAACTGACTCTCGGTTCGTTGAAACTGGCGGAGACGAATACGCCCATCACAAGCGAACAGGCTCAAATCATGCTCCCACTTTGGCAGGCGCTTCAGAACATGACTCGCACAGGTAACAGCGCCCAGGCTGAAGTCAATGCCCTGCTCACACAGATCGAAGCCGCGTTCACCCCCGAACAACTGACCGCCATCCGCGACATGAAACTCGTCTCCGCCGACATCCAAATCTGGGCATCCGCCAACGGCGTGACCCTGGGAAGCGGATCGGGGCAGCCAGGCTCAGGTCAGGGAAGCGGCATGTCGCCCGAAGCGCGCGCCACCAAACAAGCCGCAGAAGGCGTCACAAGCGGAAGCGGCGGCAGCGGCGCGTCCTCCGCCCTGCTCAATGCGTTGATCAGTTATCTGGAAGGATTGACCCAATAATTATGTAGAGTGAGATGTTATCTCGCTCCACCAAAGGAATTACACAATGAAAACTTTCCTCTCTCTCACTCTTCTTGTAATCTCGGCTTTTCTACTCTTCGCCTGCACCCCCGCGGTTGAAACATCCACCGCGCCCACCTCCATCGCGGGCGAATATCTCACCACCGAGTACACCGACGCCGCCAGCCTGCGCAATCAACTCGCCTTTGGCATCATGAAACTGGACGGCACACCCAACACCGTAACACCCGAACAGGCGAAGACCCTCATCCCGCTCTGGCAGGCGGTCATCGCCCTCAGCGGCGACACCACCACCGCCAGCGAAGAGCTGACCGCCGTACAGGATCAAATTGTGGAGGCGTTGACCTCCGAACAACTGCAAGCCATCGCCGCCATGCAGTTGACCAACGCCGACTTGAGCGTTTTTTACGCCGAGTACGGGGTTGTACTTCCGACTCCCATTCCTGGCGTGACCAAAGTCCCTGGTTCGGGAAGCGGCAAAACGGATGAAGAAAAAGCCGCTGCCCAGGCTACCGCCGCCGCGTCAGGTCAGACCACGGGCACGGGGCAGTCCGCCAAAACCCTCTTATTTGAGAAGACGATTGAATATCTGACAGATTTGACAGGGCGGTAATCAGGCTTACATCCTAACAAAAAAAAACGAACCCTGATCTCCCGACCAGGGTTCGTTTTGATCCACCATCTTTCTGGTCAACTCTCTTTTGCCCTGTTCATCTGCACAACGGCGATGCCCAATACAACCGCCGAGAGAAACATGGAAAGCCCGCCCAGCAGGACGAAGACGGGCGATGTCTTCAGGTAGACCTCGCCCAAAATTCCCAGCGGCATGAGCAGTCCGCCGAACGCAAACCACGAAGCCCATTTCGCAAGGCTTTCCTTCAGCGACAGCTTCACCATCAGGAAGCCAAAGGCTGCTGACCGCTTATCGCGGTATCGTTTCGGCTCAGCCTGGAGGATATGACGGTTCGGATCGCCGCCTGGCTGATCGTTCTGAACTTGATGTTTTTCCAACGACGAAAGAACACAACCTCGTAATCTCCGTTTTGAAACCAGGTTGACATCTCGCGCCCGCCGATGCGTTCCAATCAGTCAACTTTGTCTGCTCACTTGCGACAACCCCTCGCGATCCGTCAGCACGAACTCGGTGCGCGTGACTTCGATCAACTTCTTGTCCGAAAAACTGTAGAGGGCGCGGCAGACCATCTCGCGCGTCGAGCCGATACGCGCCGCCATATCATCGAGGGTCAAATATCGGGAGATGGCTGAGTCGCCTGCTGATTCAAAATGGTCGAGCAAAAGCCGCGCCAGCCTTCCAGCCACAGGGTGAAACGCCAGTTCCTCCACGATCTCGCTGGCGCGCTGCATCCGTCCTGCCATCAGACAACTTAATTCCCAGGCAACGCGCCCATTGCGTTCCAGAATGGGCTTCATCATTTCGCGCGGCCACAAAGATAATTCACTCGATTCGCGCGCTTCGAGCGTGACAGGCATGGGTGCGTTCTCCTGAAAGAAAGCCAGCCCCCAGAAAATATTACCTATCAGAAATGCGTTGATCATCAATGTCCGCCCCTCGCCTGATTCTTTCACCGCCTCTATGCTCCCCTTTCCCACCAAAAAAAGATAGGGCCAGACCTCGCCGTACAAAATAACCTTCTCACCTTTGTCGTACTGGCGCGATAAAGATTGGCGCGCCATCAAATTCATATCATCTTCCGTTAGGAAGCCGAAGACGGGATTCTTTTTCAGCAGGTTCAAAAGTTCGTTCATCGCTCATTGCCTCCCGCAATCGTCTCGAGTTTCTCGCGATCCAGAAATGCCAGTTCCACGCGGTTGACGCGGATCAGTCCTTCGTCGGCAAAGCGATGCAGGGTGCGGCTGACCAGCTCACGGGTCGTCCCGATCGTGTCGGCCATTTGGTCGAGGGTCAGGTCGCGCGGCGCGGCGTCCCTCTCGGCGTGCTGGTAATGAGTCAGAAGCAGGCGGGCGAGTCGTCCCGCCACGGGATGAAAGGCAAACCCGTAGACCACCTCGCGCACGTGGCGCATGTATTGAATGAGGATGTGGGAAACGTCCCAGGCGGCTTCGGCATTTCGTAACAGGATCGGGAGGATGGTTTCGCGCTCCCAAAGATAGAGAACCGTATCTTCGCGGACTTCGAGCGAGGCGGGCATGGGCAGGTTGTCCACCACCGAATGTCCCCAGGCTACTTCACATGAATAAAGCGCGAACACCACCTGACGGCGTCCTTCGGGGGAAAGCATTGCCCATTCCAGGCGTCCCGAAGCGATATATGCCACTTTTGACCAGGTTTCCCCCTGCCAGCAGACAAATTCATCTTTTTTATATTTTTTTATCAGCGCGCGTTCCATCAATTCACTGCGTTCAAGTTCAGTGAGTTTGGAAAAAACGGGCGCGCGCGAAAGGCAATCCAGGATATTTTGCAAGGCATTCTCCGACAATTTATAAAAATGCAAAGACGGCGGAACCGCTTTGTGATATTTTTCTCATACAAAGAATCATTCATCCCAGTTAGGCTGAAACATTATATCAATTTTGAGGAGATGTAAAATGATAAATGAAACGACCAAGACCCAACGCATCCTGATGGCGGTTGTGGCAATCATCGGCGGATTGTACCTGATGTTGTGGGCGCCCACCCAAGCCATGCAGACCCTGAAGGTCAGCCTGGATCAAGTGCTGCTGCGCCTCGTGCCGCATGACGCAGATTTCTATCCCGCTGTGCCCGTTCTTTCGACTACCTTCTCGGTATGGATTATTGCTTTTGTTTTCGCAGGCGCATTTTTGTTGATGCTGGCGAAGAAGTTGTACGAAGGCGTAAAGTGGGCGCGCGCCGCCGCACTGGGCATGTTTGCCATCCCCTCCGTCGGCGGAATGACCATGCTGATTCCCTGGTTTGTGCTGGTGCTGGCTGAATATCCCGAGAAGGGCGTGCCGCCACATACCATCAACGGGATGCCGCCCATCATATTCGTGCTGTTCATCAATCTGCTGTTCTATTTCATCATTCTGTTTTCCGACCAGGATACGCTCAAGAATAAGGCTCTGAAACTTGTTCCCTACACCGCGCTGGGCGTTGTTTCGGGTATGGTCTTTATGAATGGACAGCACGGCGTCCGCTATTTCATCCACATCCCTGGCGAGTTTGTCACTGGCGCGGACGGTTTGATCACTGCCAATCCCACCCCGCCCCCATTCACCTCCGCGCTGGCGCATTACATCACCAACCTCGACCATCTGGATTGGAGAACCTTTGACATGGTTTCTGAAAACGCCGTGTACAGCCCGCAAACTTTGGCTCTCCTGCTTGGCGGATTCCTGCTCTATGCTGCCTCCGTGCTGTTGATTGTTTCCATTCCGATGCTGGCGATGAAGAATAAAACTGGCTGGTACATGGCTACAACTGCGGCATTGGCGACGGCTGTTGTCAGTTTCCAGGGGTTTGTTGTCCGCAGTTCAACCGAGTGGCTGCAAGGCGGTATTCTATCCCTGGGTCTGCTGGCAATCTTGTTGATCCCCGCCTTCAAGAATCTGCTGATCGAAAAAGGCGAGTAGATAAAAAAATACGCATGGCTCCTGTTGCGGTCATACGCATTCTCCTTTGCAAATCCGAGGTATCGTTCCGTTCGCAGTTGCACTGTGGTGGATACGCCTCGGATTTGCGTTAAGGCAAAGATTTTGAATTGCTATTTG